>CALBJF010000375.1 GCA_937892665.1 uncultured euryarchaeote
CTTCGTTGGCAGGTATCCCGTTGTGGCAGAGACAACCCTCCTTTGCAACGTCGTCTATTGTGTTCGCGCCGTTTTGCTGTTGGCCACCAATGCCTGTTGGTAAGGATGTAGCAAGTCCTGGCAATAAGAGCAAGAGCAACACTGCGACTACGATGCAGCGTCGCTTAGTGAATGAACGCGTTCGCATAGTATCACCCTATGGGTTGTCGACTAACAAGGACCCCTTAAACATTGTTGGTGAAGCACAATATTATTGTCTTGCAGTGTAGCGTTTTACCTTCAAATTTTAACAAAGCAAGGATTCATTGCTCCAACCTGCCTCGCAGAAGCATGGCCGAGACACCATTTGACAACATCTATGACCTATCGACAGAACAAATTGAGCAACTCGATGAGGCTGAAGATTTAATGATCCGAAACAGCCTCGGTGCTGCAGAGAAACTCCTCTTAAAAATGCTTGAAATAGACGAAGATTGCATTCCTGTACTCTCTAATTTAGGGCACCTTTACGGGCGCCATCTATCCGAATTTGAGACAGCAGTTCGATATTATGATCGAGTTCTCGGCTTGGAGCCAGACAATGCATGGGCTCGCGACGCTCGTCGACGATACATGCGATTTATCGAAAAGTAAGGTAAGTTCAAGGGCGTTGTGCCCAAGGGGGGTTCATGGAGTCCTCCCAAATCCTCATTGTTGGGATTGGTGGTCTGGGATGTACATGGGCTTCGAGAGCACATGCAAGAGGTGGCGGAGCTTCTCTTCTCATGATCGATGCAGACGAATCCTTTCCTCAAACCGAAGATGGTCACATAATGAGACTAGGGCACACTCTGGACCAACTTGGGTGCGCTGCATTGCCTCCATTAGCCGAGCAAAGGATGCGAGGTCTTGCTTCACGCACACGCCCTTTCTTAGAAAATGCTGAACTTGTGATTCTCGTTACTGGACTGGGTGGGGGTACCGGAACTGGAGCCTCGCATGAATTTGCAAGACAAGCGAAACTTCACGGAGGGACTGTTCTCTCTATCGCAGCCTTGCCATTTTCCCAACAACCTACTCGGCTCAAGATTGCAACCGCTGAACTTCAGCGTCTTGAGCATCATTCCGATGTATGTGTGCAACTCTCATTGGAGCGTCTAGCGCGACAGGCTCGTACACGAGGGAAAGATTGGAGCATGGGTTCTGAATGGGTCGAAGATTTGGTTGACGGTTTGGTTCGAACATTGCTCTCAATGGGTCTGATCAATCTCGATCTCATGGATTTAAGGGCAATCGTACGGCAGCCTGGCGCCTCGACTATGCTGGTCGGTTCTGGGCATCACGACAACTTGAAGGAATTATTTGAAGCCACAATAAAAGCTCCATTGGCTCCGATGAATGTAGGTGGTGCCCGAGGGTGTCTTCTTCAAATTGAAGGTGGACTCGGCATGACAATAGGACAAGTCGATGAGATTGCAACGGCGTTAACATCAGCAGTCGATTCCGAAGCACAAGTCATTCTTGGCGCAAGGGTAACTCCCGAACTCGAGGGAATCATCAGAGTTGTAATGCTTTTATCAGGAATTACAGACGATTAATCGAGAAGTTCAACATCCTCTTCCCAGTTTGTTTCGTCACCAATGGATTTTGGCTTTTGGTTCCAATCGACCGGGTCGCCTATACTGTCGATATTTTCTTCATTGTCAGAGGATTCTATTTTTTCTTCGGGAGTTGTTTCCTCAGTCACAGACTCAGATTGAGGCGTGATGTCAATTGATTCAACGGACTCTTTGATGTCAAAATCTTTGAACATCCGGTTAATTCTTGAGTCAAGTAAAGAGCGCTGTGCCCAAACGACTGTTGCAACAACAAGGATGTGCCCTCCGATGAGGACTGCTGTTAAATCATCGAAAACTGAAGTGATCATAGCCACACTTCCAGCGTATGCATATCCAAAGGCTACACCCCAGAACAAAGCGTTATCTTTCGTGAAAAGCGTTGATTTGCGTCCATCTGCTTTACTAGTTAGCGCCCATATCGCCATGAAAACAGTTAGAATCATCAATACGAGTTCTTCGATGAATATGAGTGTACTCGAAGATGCAGAATCAATACTGCGTACAATGCTTAGAACGTGCCAAGTGATGAAAAGTTGAGTCACATGAAACCATCGTTTCGCAACTGCATGTGTTGCTGTGTGAGTGGAGGCTTTTTGTCGAAGTGACCAGGTAATTCTTACGCTGATGGCAAACACAGCAAACGAAGCAATATACGGCCAGACGCTAAAGGGGTTACTCCCCAGACTAAATCTGAAGGCTTCTGTGACGAGAACCGTCATTGCTATCATCAACGCAGAAGTTGTTACCAGAGAAGGAATGGGAGAGTGATTTGAGGTATCCGTTAGAGTTCCAGTCTCTGGTGACTTGATCGAATTCGATGTAGCATAAGCAAAAAACCACCCTTGTGCTGCAGCCCAAGCTACGAATAAGAAACCTAAGGCAGGCGGTATGATTGTTCCAACGTCTGAGAGGGTATTGCCTTCACCCATCGTGAAGGCCATAATTCCCCACAATACCAAACCAAAGGAAGTGGGTACGATCAAAATTTTAAATCGCTCTTTCATTGAATCAGCAAACGACGAATCCTTTTGTTTTTGAAACGTGATTAATTTACGAAAAACTTCCTTGTTGGATGCAGGTGCGAGCAGGATATAGGCTGTCGAGAAGGCAATAAATCCGAAGCTTGCAACCTGCTCGGAACCGACCTTGGCCATGATGTGGAGGAGGCTAGCTGCAATCACGAGAAGAATGAGATGCGGGGCTGTTGATGGTGAGAGAAGACCTCGGATGATGGCCATTTTTGTAAGTGGTGTCTCTTCTTCCATGGAATGCCGTCAAAGTTGGGGTTCTTTAGGCTGTTTGAGGTTCGTTTCCGCCATCCTCTTCAATCATGAGTGCCACGGTGTGTCATGGCCCCTAAACTGTCTAAAGCAAAAAGGCCCAAACGACGTTGGATTGGTTTTTCTTTCCCTCCTTCAATTTGCTCTAGAAATGAACTAGAGGCACATTTTAGACAGTTCCTTCCCGAAACAATCCAATTCCGACTTTATGATGCGCACTTCTTCGGCTCAGAAGTTGTAATGAATTCTTGCGAGTTCCAATCGATCAAAGAAGATATTGGAATCGGTATTGTCTGTGTGAATTTGGTGGACTATGGCCTGGTTCGCAATTCCTTCTCAGAACAGACAGGAAAAGAGAAACTGAATTCACTCTCTTCCTCTGGAAAGATACGACTTGTACGGCAACGTTTGGGTCTTCCTAAACCCAGAAAGAAATAGGGCAATGTTTTCATTCTATTCCTCTTGGAGTGTTGTATGGCCGGTGGAGGGACTGCTCCCCCTTTGAAGATTAGCGACGTGTTTCTGCTTGTTGGCGTTACGCTAATCATTGGCACATTATTCATTCAAGAATGGGATCAACCTGTAAAAATCAATGGTGATGATGGATTATTTGAAGGAACATCTAATTCATTCGACGGTGATTTCCTAAAAATTGTTGTCGTAGTAGAAAATGAATCTGAAGTCAGAATTCAAATTTTTGAGGATGGCAAAGAAGTCGAAGAAATAAAGCAAAGCGTCTCCGCTGGCGGCGATATTGATCTTGACCACCAATCAAACGGTGGAGAAGTAGAGTGGATTGTCACTCTAGAAGAGGGTGTTAACGGAGAGGTTGACGTTGACTTGTCTCGTGCTTACGGATTGAATTTCGTGCCGTATCTTCTTGGTTTTGTTTTTGCAGGATATGGATTGTACAGACGAATAAATGAATCTGCTGAACCAGAAGAAATTCTGGATGCCATTATTGAAGTTGAAGATGAGGCCAAAGAAGACTGAGGTCATCAGAGATGTCGTAGGATTCTCCTTTCTCTGATTCAATTTGAAGTTCTCCTTCATCAGAAATGCCACAAACTGTGTATTTATTTTTTCTATAGATGCAATCCTTTAGCAATAAATTAAGGTCGAGTTCTGTGTTTTTAGTCGAGGCATTCATCAAGTTGGATTTGTTTTCGAAGAGGGAGGATACGATGGTATCAAGAAGCGTGAAAAGTTCAGTATTATCGAGGTCAACTCCTATTTCTTCTAGTGAGCCTCGTCCTTGAACATCAGATGTTGACTTTGTGTTAATCCCTATGCCGAGAGCAAGAGACTGTTCTGTTCCTCTCGAGAGCGACTGGAAGAGTATCCCTCCTGCTTTTTTCCATTGTTTGGATTTACTGTCTTTAACGAGGAGATCATTTGGCCATTTTACTCGAAGGACATTTTTCTTGGGTGCCATTGACTGTAACAAAGAAGCAATCTCAAGAGCCACTCGGCATTGCAATTGAGACGAAATGTGAGGTATTTGGTCAGGATTGAGTTTCCAGCTTCCCTTGAAGGCGTCAAGATGGTCATCCCATGTTCTTCCGTGACGCCCCTTTCCGTCTGTTTGGAATCTTGTTCGGAGAGAGTCTCCCGGTTTGTAAGATCCTTCCAATATTTCGGAATTTGTTGATGGGACAGAATGCATTTGTTGTTTCTTAGATTTTACAAAAGGATGCCATACTGCAAGTACTTGGATGGTTTCATCATTATCGAATGTTCGTTTTGAAACTCTTTGTGTTGCTAATCCTTTTGCCAGTAATATGTCTTGTGTACGACGGGTTCCGATGTTCTCTCTGCACAAGATGAGGGCAAGACCTGTAGGGGAAATGAGTTGGAATCGTCGTGTCATTTCAGCAAATTTCCTCAACAGACCGGAAGGATGTGTGTCAACCAAAGCAGCATCTTCCATCGGTCCAAGATATTCTTCAATATCCTCCGCAGGGATGTAAGGCATATTCCACATTACTAAATCGTATGAACCAGGTTTCATCCATTGTGAATGAAGTCCATCTTTGGCTGGACCGATACCACCTTCGGATGA
>CALBJF010000376.1 GCA_937892665.1 uncultured euryarchaeote
CATTGACTCGGATATTGAATCCCTCTTAGAAAAAGTCTCAAATGCAGCCAAAACTTTCTGCGCTACTACCATAATCGAGGAATGATAACATGATCACATGTGCTATATCTCAGTCCAATTACCTTCCTTGGAAAGGATATTTTCACCTTATTGGAAGCGTTGATGTGTTTATTTTCTATGATACTGCAGATTTCACTAAACGGGATTGGCGGAGTCGAAACAAAATTATGACTCCTCATGGGTTACACTGGATGACGATACCGGTTGGATCAAATAAAGGTAAATCAATTCAAGAAGTCGCTTTACCGAATGGTGAATGGAGACGTAACCATCTCGAAACGATCCGCAGGAATTATTCTAAATGCCCCTATATTGGTGATGTGATGGAGTTACTCGCTCCCGTTTATGAAGACGAATCAATTGTTAACCTGTCAAAATTCAACCAAGAATTGATTATGAGAATTGCAAAATATTTGGATATCGAGACTACTTTTAGGAATGCTTCAGAGTTCAATATTCTAGGGGATCGTGTTGGAAAATTAATCGCAATGTGTGATTCAATTGGTGCTGATGTATATCTAAGTGGTCCAGCAGCTAAAGATTACATTACTACAGAGTTCGATGATATACCAACCAAACTGAAATGGATGGATTATGGGCCATATGAAGAGTACAAACAACGTACTGAACCTTTTTCTCATCATGTGTCAATCGTCGATACAATTGCAATACTGGGTAAAGCAACCAAAGAACATATCTTTGGTTAATCTTATTCTTCTTCAACAATTGTTGTATCTTGAATTAAGTAATTCGGGACTCCTCTCGATTCGATGTATATTCGACCTATATATTCTCCAAGGATTCCTAAGAACAACAAATTCAAGCCTCCAAAGAATGAGGTGACGAATACAATTGATGTCCAACCAGGAGCTACCTTGTCTTGAATCACATAATTGATAATAGAATAACCAGCAATACCCATGGAAAATAATCCAAACAGGACTCCAAGTACGATCGCTAATCGTATTGGTTTCGTAGAATATGTCATGATTCGGTCGCTGGCCAATTTCAATGATTTCTTGAATGTGTACCCCGTTGTTCCCGCCAGTCGGGCGTCTCTTTCAAGTTCAACGACAGTATACGGTACTTGCAATGAATACAACATAGAAAATGGGGTTCCTGTATGCTCTCTTACAGCACATACTTGCTTGACTACACTTTTTCTGATTACTCTGAATGCTCCTAGATGAGGATCCACCTTGAAAGGTACCAGGATATTGGAAACTGTTGCAAACAACCGGCTACCAAGTTTTTTCAGGACTGAATCAACTCGTCGTATTCTCTTTGCGATAGCCATCGAAGTGTCTTCTTCCAACATTCGTTCGACCAACATGCTGATGTGTTCGGGCCTGTCTTGAAGGTCGGAGTCCATTACCGCAACAATATCTGCAGTAGTTGCTCTTAATCCTGCCAAAATAGCTCTGTGTTGACCATAATTGCCAGCCAGACGAATAATATCAATTCTCTTAAATTCCTGCCTCATTTTCAAAGCACTTGCATATGTATTGTCTTTGGAACCGTCATCAATTAATATCAATCGAACCGATTTGAATTGTTTCTTTAAAACCGTAAATGTCGCTTCACATAGATCTTCTATGACCTCTTCATCATTATACAGTGGCACTACGACGTCCAGACTCATTTGTCTCATTGTTTTCATTTCTCTCATACTCCTAATTTGGTTGAGGTTTTCACTCACTTTCTCCGTCAATATTTATAGAAATCAATTCATTTTGGAGCCATATTCCGGGTAAACCGGAAAGTATTATGGAAACCGAAAGGGATAATCCCGATATGAGTAGGATCTCACTATCGACGCCCAACAACGAGCCAAACCCTACATAACCAGCTTCACGGATACCAATTCCTCCAACTGAAATAGGTAGAGAGGCAACTAATGCAACAATAGGTGTAATTATGGCGACAATTACTCCTGTCTCGAATCCTGAAATAGACCATGCAACAAGTGCTGGAATTGACAAAGAAACACATTGGAAAATCACAGAGAGCAAAAATACCCCTGCAAGTAGTTTTGGTGAAGCATAGTTCCGAATATAATCAACGGTTTTCACAACGAGCGAATTTGTTTGAATCTTCTTAAGCATGAATAGCGTGAGGGAAAGACCAACAAAAGCAGAGATAATCACCCCATAAATCCAACCGAG
>CALBJF010000377.1 GCA_937892665.1 uncultured euryarchaeote
GAGACCTCCATCTCGAAGATAATGTACCTGCAATGGAGTATCTGATGCTTGCAGGAGGTCAATTTTCTAAATCACGTAAACATGCAATTTGGCTGCCTTCATTCCTAGAACGATTTGACCCAGATACATTGAGATATTATCTGAGCATCAATATGCCTGAAGGACACGACACGGACTTCACCTGGAATGAATTCGTCGATCGGATCAATAACGAACTCATAGCCACGTATGGAAACTTTGTCAATCGTGTCATGTCTCTTACGGCTCGATTGCCGCATGAAGGAATCTCCCCCTTACTACAATTTGATGATGGTGAACTACACTCAGAGGATATTTCATTCCTAGAAACTCTGCATTCCAAAATAACTGATTCATTAAAACGCCATCGTTACAAAGAAGCACTTCGATTTGCTATGAACGCAGCTCAGCATGGAAATCAAATGCTACAAAATGCGGCACCTTGGAAGCATCTTAAATCAGATGAGGGTGCTGAAGGTCGACATGAATCCCTCTCTTCCCTTGCATTTGGATGGAGACTTTGCCGATATCTTGCTGTTGTCACGCAACCATTCTTGCCATTTAGTTCTCAGAAATTATGGACTATGTTGGGAATTGAAGGCGAATCGTCTCTGCAATCCTGGGAGACTGCCCTCGATTGGACTGCAGAAATATGTTCCACTGATGAAAATTATCAGCCACTCTTCAAACGTTTAGATCTTGAGGAAATAGTGAAACAAGAAAAATCCCTTGTAGAAGAAACAGAACCATCAGCCATTGGACATGGTGTGAAGGGCGGTAAAAAGGAGAAGAAGAATATGAAAGAAGAACAACCAGAAGGAATTGCCTACCTCGAATTTGAAACATTCATGGAAGTAGAATTGCGAGTAGGAAAAATTGTCAGTGTCGAAGACCACCCTAATGCAGATCGATTATACGTTGTGACACTTGATGATGGAACTGATTCCCAGCGCACCATATGTGCTGGGATTAAAGAATACTATTCTGTTGAAGACCTTGTCAATAAATCAGTAGTGTTTGTAGCGAACCTCAAGCCAAGACCTCTTCGAGGCGTTGTTAGTGAAGGTATGATGCTTGCAGCAGATGATGGCAACGGTGCTGTGAAATTAGTAACCATTGACGGCGATATCTCGACAGGATCACTCGTCCGATAATCTGCTCCGTACAGCTTCCATGCAAAGTCTTGAATGAATTTTAGCTTCCTTCGATAAGTCTGGTAAATGAGTTCTCATCTCAACACCATAAGATTCAGGAAGTGAATTGAGATTGATTTCAATGTTAAAGATTGCACCCTTGAGTGCAGCAGAAGCCAATAGTCCCGCAACACCAACATCAGATACAGCATTCTCATTACCCAACGAAGCCAAATCAGGCAACAATTTCAACAAATCCAGAGCATGACAAGCCGTATCATATGGAACCTTAGCAGCACCAAGCATAGAATTTCTAATTTCTTCTCTGCGTATTGTCTTTTCTTCATCAGTTGATTTCGGCATCTTGAAACCAGATACAACAGCGTCAAATGCTTGGCTATCTAATGTAGCAAGCGCCAAGCCATCTTCTAAAAGTGGAGTTGCTATTGTATTTACAGAATCTGAAATATTCCACCCTTCTCTGTATTTTTCATTGCCAAGTGTAAGGTCGGCAACCATCTTAGCTAATGCTGCTGCTTGTCCCAATGCAACACCAGCAGCTGAACCGCCACCGGGTGTGGGATCACTACTTGCCAATGCGGATTGGAATTCTTTTAGAGTTACATTTGCCCAGTTCATTGATCGTCACCTTCCAAGCACCATTCAATAATACGTTCATGTGGATTGAAAGTGTGAACACTGTTCAATCCAAGTTTTTCTATTGCTAGAGTTACATAATCGACATCAGAAAGATTCTCTGAATCTGCATACCATCTTCCAGCTTCAACCATTGATTCAAGAGGTACTAACCCAACGATTTCGGAACCTATAGCCAACCCGCCCATATCCTTTGCTAGCGAGGAGATTACATCATAAGCATGGTGAAGGTTTGTGTCACGGTATTGTTGGAGATTCATGGAAACTTGACTAATACCGTGAGATTCCAATGGCACACCCATACCTTGAACGTGAGTGAGTAATCCTTGTGTCCTAAATTTCTTTCCTTTATTATCAGATTTCATCAACCTGCCACTCGAGCGTACAATTG
>CALBJF010000378.1 GCA_937892665.1 uncultured euryarchaeote
TCAGACCCAGATGGTGGATTTGGGGAATTGAGTATTGATTTCGTTGATGATGCAACTGATCCATCTGACGATTTCCATCCAGTGTATGTCATCATTGATGGCGAAGGTGTGGCTCGATACGATCCAGCAGCATCACGTACTGATGAAGCAATATCGTCTTGGACGCTAGAAAACGTACGTTTTATTGTTACTGACAAACAAGATTCAGTGGTGTTTTCAGAAGGTGTAACGTTCTTGGTAAAGCCCATTGAATTCATTGCTCAACGAATGGATGTTGGAGAGGCAGTTACATCAGATGATCCTGCAGTTTTCAACGGAACAGGATTGCCGGGAAGTAGAATCGAAGCACGTTCGATTTCAAGTTCATCGTTCATCAAATCTGTTGTTGTTGGAGATAACGGAATTTGGTCAATGGAACTCAATCAACAAGATATGAATGATGCTTCAAGTAAAATCAAGTTCCAAATGGATGGTCAAACATTCGGTGGTACAAATGATCCTACTTCGTTTAATGTTGCAGTTGGTGAAGAAGATGATGATGGAAATTTATTCCTCATCATCGGATTGGTGATTGCAGCCCTTGTCTTACTCGGTGCTGTGGGTTACTTCTTCATTGAATTCGAAGATATCGAGGATGAGGCGTTTGGAGTTCAGCAAGAATCTGTTGCTGAAGAAGACCCATATGCATGGGGGCGAAAGGATGCTGTAGAATTACCTGCGGCACAAGAACCTCAGTCAGTCCTTGTCCAACAGACCACACAAACTGACACTTCCGCTGCTTCAGGGCAACATCCTGGATGGCTTTGGGATCAGGAATCCAATCAATGGGTACCAGATCCTAATTTCAAACCGCCTTCTCAATAAGTAAGGAGTGGAATTGATGATTGCCAAACCTGGGGTGCAGGAAAAAATCCTGTTGCATCTGCTCGATTATGCAGATTTCAAAGAGAAAGTGGAAGTACCCTTCTCTCTGTCTCAAATGGGAATCGCCAATGCAGTTGCAATTGCACGTTCGAATGTACCTCGGGCAATATCTGGGCTAAGAGATCAAGGTTTACTCGTTGAACGACAAGCCCACGTTCACGGTGTGAGCCGGAAACGGAAAGCATACTTCCTAACCGACTCTGGGATTATAGCTGCCGAGGATACATGGGAACGACTACGTCATTTCCAATTCCGCTGTATTGGTTCAGATGGTGACGCATTGACCACCACGCTTGGATCTTCTCATGAAGTTCTACCATTTGCCATGCGACCTGTCGATATTATACGATATCTCGATGATAATCTAATCCTCGATGTTCGTCCCCTAACAGAAGATTTG
>CALBJF010000379.1 GCA_937892665.1 uncultured euryarchaeote
AAGTTACGATGTGAGGAATGTGAATATGTTGAAATAATGATGGAACAAGATGATCTCAAATCATCGTACGTATCTTGTCCAGAATGCACAAATGCAATCATGCGCCCCCACATTGTTTGGTTTCATGAAATGCCAATGCAGATGGAAGAAATAGAGAAGGCTTTGAATCAATGTGATGTGTTTATTGCAATTGGTACGAGTGGTCATGTGTATCCTGCTGCAGGTTTTCTGGCCTCAGCCAAACAACAAGGATCACATTGCATCGGCATCAATCTAGACCCACCATTAAATTTTGATCTCTTTGATGAATTCCATCAAGGTAAGGCGGGAGAGATTCTGCCTCTGCTTGTCCAACAATGGATAAAGTCAGAATAATCCTTAGAGGTTTATTCCTCTTCCCAACCATGACGTGAAGCGAGGTCTCTGCTAACAAGCGGGTTGTTACAGTGCGGGCAAGTGTCTGCAGGCGAAAGAAGATCTGGACGAATCGCAAGAACCGCCATACAGTTTGGACATGCTGCAAGCATTTCTCCATCGATTAGATTGGCTTCTGGTGTTGATACAAAGGTATGATACCCTTGTTTATACAGTGGAGAAAAGTGATAGCGCATTCTATTGAATGAACTGTACGATGCGTAACCCATAATCAATAGAAAGAGAATTGAGCCAACGGATCCCAGAATCACGTAGTAGAGATTGAGAATGAAGAGCAAAAGAAACAACAACGAAGCCAACGTCAAGATAATTGCGCCAGGCCAATATGCCCAAGCTCTTCTAGAACGATAAGAAAACCAAGTCGTAGTTGTAGCAAAAAGAGGTATTGCCCAAATTAAATGGGATAATTGGCCCAGAAATATTTCCGAAACCAAGGCAAGATCGTAGGCGATCAAAACAACAATTAGGCTATCGATGGCTAATACCAAGGATGTGCTTCGATGGGTCTGATTGAACAGAGTCGAAAGGGTCATTGAGGCCTTTTGGCCACCTGAGCCTGCAAGAACAATGTCCTCACTTCGGTCCCCTGCCATACTGTGGGCTGCAAGTCCACAATCAAGAAGGCTTGTGTCGAACGAAGAAGTCATGATACACGAGCATCTCGCAGGTACATGACCGTGGGAGATACCGGTGTTGAAAAGAAAGGTTCTAGCCTTTCAGGACATCGAATCATCGTTGGCGTTACCGGAGGTATTGCAGCTGTCGATACGGTACGCCTACTTCGCGAACTACGTCGTCATGGAGCAGACCTTTTGGTGATCATGACCGAGTCTGCCCAACGTGTCATCACACCACTAGCAGTTGAATGGGCGAGTCAATGCGAAGTCATCACCGATTGGAATGGAGACATGAAGCAACTCGAAGATGCTGATGCTATACTTGTCGCACCTGCGACAAGAAATACAATCGCTGCACATCTCCATGGAATGCAACAGGGACCGCTTTTGATGGCTCTGAGTGCTGCTCGTTCTCGTAACACGCATGTCCTGATGGTACCAAGTATGCATGGTGATTTAGCATCAGATCCTGTTACCGATGACATAGTGGAACGCCTCCGTGAAGAAGGCATTGATGTTATGTGGGGCGATTTGAAAGAGGGAAAAAGAAAAACTCCAGACCATGAGCATATTGTTGCTCGGTTTTCTCATGGTATTAATTCAATGAAGAACGATAGGAAAAGCGTTGTAGTGACCTTAGGAGGTACATACTCACCTATTGATGATGTACGGGGTATCCAAAATACCAGTTCTGGAAAAACAGGTTATCAGATTGCAGATGATATGTATCGCCATGGACATGATATCACGTGTGTTGTTGGCAAAACATCTGTCCAGATGCCTGAATGGTTACCGCTTTGCATCTCAGCACCTCAACCTCAAACAATGCTCAAGGAATTAATGGCAATTGCAAATGATAACATCGATGCTTGGGTTCACACAGCAGCAGTACTCGATTATGTAGTCGAAAATCCTGCAAATGGGAAACTCGCTAGCCAACAAGGTCCTCTTGATATTACACTTGTTGAAGGCGACAAGCATATCTTAGAATTGAAGTCCAAAACAATGGGGTCCACTCGTATTGGCTTCAAACTAGAATCTGGAATTAAGCAACGTGATCTCATTCACAGAGCCGTGGCTCAAATTGAACATTCAGGAATGACTGTAGTTGTAGCTAATCGATTGGAAGATCTACATGATTCTGCAAAACCAAGAGGATATCTTGTGGATAAGCAAGGCAGTCACTTTGTACTCGAAAATGAATTAGACCTCTGTGATGCTCTTCGAACAATTATTGAACGAGGAGATTAATGTGCGCTTCTTTGCACTTGTAGGCCATCGAGCAATGAGCAAAGGTAAACTTCCTTTGAACGATTTAGCAGGTGGTGCTGGACGTATGGATGTCCTCATTCGAGGATTGATGGCAGCATTGTTGAAATCCCATGGAATCCGAGAGGATGTTCAGGTTATCCTCCATCTTCAAGGTGGA
>CALBJF010000380.1 GCA_937892665.1 uncultured euryarchaeote
AAATTGAAGTTGGTGCAGTTGCAAATTTCAATATTCTAAAAAGCCAACATTGGGAAAGTTGGTGCATGACTCCTGGTTCTTCACCAATACACTCAGTTTGTTTAGAGGGCAATCTTATTGATTTGTAAGATATACAAATTTGAATACTTTTAATATTAATATCTATTTGATTAAATGCAGGGGTTATATCATGGCGTGGTTGGAAACAGTTGTTTGTTCGAGTAAAAAAAAGGTTGATGCACGATTTTTAAGAATACTAAATTCACATCAGGAATTAAAACGTAGGCAAGAAGGATGTATCGCAGCTTGGGCTGCGCGTTCGGTAGATGGTCAGCCTCTCTTCTTAGTCCAGTCGCTATATTTATCTCGAAAGAATCTTCAAGAAATTACGAAACTGGTATCTGAGAAAATGGATTCGGAATACGGATCTCTTGAATCATTCATGGCTGGGCCGCCCTTGGTTGGGATTTTTGAAGTCGATGAGAAGGATTTCGCCAAACAATTTCAAAAGTAGCATCTTCAAGCACCACAGTACGTCGTATAATGGTAGTTATACGACATTGGCAATCAATTCGTTAATCTGAAACTTGGTATGAATTTACAATATGAAGCTCAGTGCCTTGATTATAGCCTCAGACGAATATAGAATAGTCAATAAATATGGTATTTCGCTTCCTAAGTAGGGGGTGGAAGTAGTATTTTCTAACATTTTTGAGCCAAAGAATATATTTGGTGCCGTCAATGAGTCATCATCATGTCCAATATCGAAGGATTTTGTCTTAAGTGTAAAACATACGGCCTGATCAAAAATGGTAAGGAAATTAAAATGGCAAACGGCAGAACTCGTTTTGCTGGATTATGTTCTCAAGCAGGTTGCACAGGTAAAATTTCTAAAATCATCTCTTGATTCGTCAATACAAACCGATGCCGATAAATACGCGTCTTTAGTGGGACAACTACCTAGGGCTCGTGGTCTAGGGGTTTATGACGTTGCCTTGACATGGCAAAGATCGAGAGTTCGATTCTCTCCGAGCCCACCAATGAATTCTATCTATGTGGTTTACTGACATGTTTGATACTAATCGAATTACAGAAAACTAATCCTCGTGAATCAATTCCACATCAGATTTGGAAGTTTGATCGGCTACCTTGGTAAGTGGAGTGTCGTCATCTGAGATGGTAAAGTCAGTATTTCCACCACCCCATGTTTGAATTTCATTAGTCTGTTGAAACTCTTCATCCATAGGTAAAGACGAGGAAGAAAGTGAGTACGCTGATGGATCTATTTCTCTTTCTTGGATACGTTCACCAGGTTCTGGGGCTTTCCTTTCTTCCATTGGTAAAGATGCATGGAATAAACCACATTCTGGACATTTGAATGTCCCGCGGTTCTCTATTGTACCGCAAGAAGGGCATCGTACAGAACGAATGAAAATCTGTAATGGGTCAGTCAAACTTAATCCTCTGGAACAAACATTTCATCTTGGTAAGCTGTTATTTCGTCACCAGATTCTTCTTCTTCTATTGTGACCGTTTCTTCATCATCATCAAATTCTACGATTGTCCCGTAGTATTCTTCGCCGTCAATATCAACTCCAACATAAGATCCGATGTCAAGTTCTTCATTTTCTGGACTCGATTCATCCTCAACTAAAACCTCATCAGTTTCTTCACCTTCAGACTCCTGTGTCTCAGATTCATCAACTTCGGAATCTTGTTCTTTGTCATTTTCAGAATCTTCAATTTCATCATCTTCTTCGAGAGATTCCTGAACATCTGCCTTATCATCGCTTACTTCTTTCATAGCCTTGACACGAGCTCTCCAAGATGGTGCTAAGACGAGATGGGTGTACAAACTTCCAATCAATCCCATCGTTGATAATGCCATGAGGAATATTCCATCAAGATAGAAACCGCCTGGCATAGAACTTGACTCACCAGCTAATGGCGTTAATGAGTTTTTACAGTCGCCGACCTGTACAGTTGGATTACAAGGATACGCCTTGCCCTCGTCAATGACGATACCATCTGCATTCATCCATCCATCTCCGGTATCTGTTTCTAATCCTACTGTGCCACCTTCTCCATCGACGAATGGGAATAACCCATTTGCTAAAGCTGCGATGATCAATATCACGAATCCTGTATGGATTAATGGCCAGAAGACGTCATGCCATCGCTTCGACATGAATCGAGAATGCCATTTTGTAGGGAAGGTTTTGACTGTTTCAGCTTCTTCATCATCAATGCTCGCAATCGAATCTTCATGATTTTCAATAGAAGTGACGAATTCGATCATATCGATGTTTCCATCGGAGTTTTCATCCATTGAATCCATCAGAGCATCAAGTTCCGATTCAGATAATTCATAATTCAGGAAGTTGGTTAGTTTTGTCCCGAGTTCGGCTCTCGTAACTGTTCTATCACCATCTTCATCCATATTACCGAATGCATTTGAAAGTGTTAGATCTTGTTCATCAATCGCCTCAAGAAGGTCTTCGATAATTTCAGATACAGGTTTGGTATTGGAATCGCTATCGATCAAATCATCTGTTGCTGTGGTTTTTCTTTCCGATACAATTCCTAAATCAA
>CALBJF010000381.1 GCA_937892665.1 uncultured euryarchaeote
TGGCGGACGGCTTGGACAACTTTTGTTGGCCGATTTTGCTCTAAATGCCGCAGGGCCTATCGCATCAGAGTGGCCCCTCGAATCGACGACAGGGCGTTTCATCGAACTCGAAGGTCTTGATGACCACCTCGATTTAGCGATGTTGAAGATATATGGTCGAATCGACAGAGTTGATGTTCTCGTTCTCGATGCTGATTTGCATGAAGAAGTAATTGAAAAGGGTCTCATCGGTGATTCCAAAGAGGTCATTCCACTGAACTTCAATGGCAATGGGCCAGCTGCAAAACGCTTGATTATAATCAGAGATCTGAAGACTATCGAAGGGCCGGATCCAAAAAAGATCGGCTTGCGCCACGCCTCTAGTTTGTTCAAAGAGATTCAACTTGCATTGTATGCACGCGCATGGGAGATTGCTCACCCAGGTGACCGTGTTATCGGCGTGGGCATTTCAGAGGTTGGGGATACGACGCGCCATTTTGTCGAACTTGATTCGACCTTCGCATTCATTCCTGAAGAAGTATACTTGGGTGAAAGAACATTCTTTTCAAGGAATCATTACAGAATTCCAAGTGAGGAAAACACACCGGCAAGTAATCCATTTAGAGCCTGGATAAGTTCTCGCCTTACTACTGCAATTCGAGCAAGAGATGCGAGTGAATCAGGATGGAACCACCCAACTCCAGGTAAACATTGCAGTTACTGTTCACTTGCAAATGACTGTCCTTCTGCTTTGATAGGAGTTGACGTGAAATGATTCCATTCAATCGAAGCCAGCGACTGGGATTAAACCTCGATCAACATATAGCATTGGATGCTGGAGCAGGTACTGGAAAAACAACTGTTATGGCAGAACGCTATGTTCAGCATTTACTATCCTCCGAACAAAGAGCAACTTGCGTATTACCGTCTCCATTACGAAATGAACCATATGGGGCTGGTAGAGTAAAATCGGCCAAGAGGGATAGGACGCCTTTGAATGAATGGAAAGGACTCCTACCGCAGGAGATTGTAGCAATTACTTTCACGAGAAAGGCGGCTGCAGAATTACGTTCAAGAATTCGTAGTCGAATACAATCTCTTCGAGCAGAACCCGTGAAAAAGACAGATCGCTTAGGAATCCATGACCCACGTCTTCGCCATCAAGGCGACGTCTCAATGCTCATGTCGTTACTAGAAGCGGCGCCTATTTCGACCATTGACTCATTCCTTGGGGAAGTTCTCGCACCACATATTGACCTTGTAGCATTACATTTGAGCAGAGATCAACTACCAGATGAACAAGCCCCATTATTGAGAACTCAAGCTCTAAACGCTGCTTGGAGGATTCGAAATGCAAGAGATGGGTTTGAGGCTGGACTCACACAATCGTGTGAAGAATTCATCGAAGCTCGAAATCGTCTTGCGATTCGATTAGGAGGGCAATCTTCTGCTCAAACTGTGCTAACAGGTCTGCTTGAATCTTCGTTATTTGTTGAAGAGTCAAAACGAAGATTGCGGATGCGATCGATTCGAAACGAAATGCCTTGGGATGGCTCATCTCCGCCAAACTATCTCTTGATTGAGGATATGATTCTCGAACGTTGTGGCCATCTCATCGATGGCGTAGTTGAAGATGCGTATGAATATCTGAATCAGTGGGTTGAAGTATTCACAAGAGATGGACGCCATGCATTTTTGGTTAATCCAAGTGGGGCACCTAATCAAAACACTCGCTTTAATCAACTTTCACAATTAGCTCGCGACCCACTCCCCACAACTCCAATTTCTCGGCTTCAGTGGATTCATCAAGTTATCGTATCTGCTTGTGCTCCAGGGCAAGTAGAGAAAACGACCCCCACCATTTTGAATTCAGGTGGATTTCACAGCCAGACAATGGGTGGATGGCATTCAGGACTTGTCAAGTGGACGAATGTCTCTTTTCCTGTAATTACCAAGAAAGAATCGAAAACCATCACAAAAGGGATTCAGGATGAGGCGAAAAGAGCAGCCACTTTACTTCGAGATAGACTTCACAACCCAGAGGACGGCCGTCTTCTGATGATGCTTTCTCGCGCATCATATGCTCTCAATCCACAACGCATTTTCTCCTTTAGAGATGCAAACGAAAAGTATGATGTTACGGATATTGGGACTTCGCCTTGCCGTGAACCACCGCAAGGCAATCTACGAGTTTCAAGAGAACTTCAGGTTGAAGTTCTGGACGATTTGTATACTGTTCATGCTGGCTGTAAAGATCTTCTACGCCACCTCAAGGCTCAAGAAGAGGCCCATGATTTTGATGATGTTCAATTGATGGTGGGCGACTTACTTCTCGTACGTTGTCCTGAAATTGTTCGGCATTATTATCCTCCTCAAGCGGTTCAAGCATTGGATGATCTAGGAGAGGAAGCTTGGACTGATGAGCACATCCGTAGAGC
>CALBJF010000382.1 GCA_937892665.1 uncultured euryarchaeote
GAATGGATAATGTCTCAAACAAATGTACAGCAAGGCCCAAAACTCGGAGCACTGAAGAACTGGTTGCATCGTGAACAAATCGCTCGAAATCTAACTGATCTAGACCAAATTGAAACTCTTCTATGCACCTTATCTTGGCAAGAGGACGAGTTTACCCATTGGCCAAAACTTCAATTCCCGTAGGAGACAGTTTGATACCATACGGTGAAATGGAGTGAATGAGTACTATGTCTGCTGCTAAGAGTATGGTCCAGAAAAAAATGCAAAATCACATCAAGCAAATGGTTTCCACGAACCCGATGATTGGGCAACTGAATGAACAATTCACAAGTTGGCTGCTCGGATCTGGACTGACTGGAGTAGAAATTGCAAACACAATTGATTCAAACAAAGATGCTGTTATTCAACCGCATGAGCTCTCTGCGGCATTGGAACAGACAACAGGGACATCACCCCCTGCCTGGGTTATCAATGGGCTACTCACACTCCTTGATTCCGACAATGACAAAACAGTCACAGTTGGTGATTTATTTACCTATTTTGAGCAGATTGGATTACCTCTTGGAATCCCTGACCCTGCTGAGACTGCTCGTTTGGCTGCTGAAGAAGAGGCTGCTCGTCTAGCCGCTGAACAGGAAACTGTTCGTTTAGCCGCTGAACAGGAAGCTGTTCGTTTAGCCGCTGAACAGGAAGCTGTTCGTTTAGCCGCTGAACGAGAACTTGAGAAGTCGATGGAAGAACTTGATATTGAATTAGAAGAAGTTCCAAAGGCCGCAGTAAAGGAAAAACTCAAAAAAGTTGTTGAAGTTAAAAATCCAATTTCGAAAACAGCCCCTCAGAGTAATCTTCTGGACATAATTGAGGCCTTGGATTCCATGAAATTAAGCAGCCAGATAAGAGATGCTGTAGAAAAAACGACAAATAATCATCGCTTTTCAGTAAAGATAGAAAAAATCGAATCAACCATCATTGCCCCTCAGTCTTTCAAAAATGGAAAAACCATCATTGGGAAACTTGTAGATGATAATTCAGTGGAAATCGAACTTCTTTTCCAACCTGAAGCAAATGATTCTGTGAACGGTTTCCAAATGAATCATATTGTTGAAATCGATGCTCACATTGAAAACTGGAACATTGGTAGAAAGCGCCCTGTCTTCTCTGTACACTCATATGAATACAAGTAATCACAGAAGACTTCTTGCAATTACAATACGTTGAACTTCTTGAGTCCCTTCGTAAATCTGTGTGATCTTTGCATCACGGAAAAATCGCTCAACAGGGAATTCTTTGGTATATCCGTATCCACCATGAATTTGAATCGCTCGTTCTGAAACCCACATTGCAGTATCTCCCGCGTACAATTTAGCCATGCTCGCTTCTTTGGAATGACGTGGACCTCCATGCTCGTAGTGTTGTTGCTTCGACCAAGAGGCTTTGTAAACGAGATGTCGAGATGCCTCAATCTTTGTAGCCATATCAGCGAGATAGCCCATAATCATCTGGTGATGTGCGATTGGTTTGCCAAAAGACTCTCTTTCGTGAGCATAGCGAAGCGATGCTTCGTAGGCTCCTTGAGCAATTCCAAGGGCTTGTGCAGCAATACCGATTCGGGAGTTATCCAAAGCATTCATTGCGATTGGGAATCCATTTCCAGCACCTTTCAAAATATTTTCAACGGGCACCTTACAGTTTTCGAGAATGAGTGTACAAGTGTCAGATGAACGGATTCCAAGTTTATCTTCCTTCTTTCCAACAGTGAAACCTTCGAAAGAAGAGTCCACAATAAACGCAGTTGTTCCTCCGTGTTTCTTGACACCGTAGTCTGGGTGATCAACATCTTTTGCAAAAAGAACGATGATTTTCGCTTGTGCTCCATTCGTGACCCACATCTTCTCACCGTTCAGAACGTAGTGTGTTCCATCGTCAGAAAGTTTTGCTTTACAAGTCATAGCTGCAGCATCAGTACCCGCTCCAGCTTCTGAAAGTGAGTATGCACCAACATCCCCTGCTGCAAGTCTTTTTAGATAGGTCTCTTTTTGATACTCATCACCATGAAGTGCGATCGTTTTAGCACAAAGGCCTACGTGAACGCAGTACATTACAGAGAACGAAGGGTCTACTCTTGCAAGTTCTTCGACAATAATAGATTCAGAGATATCATCGACTGGTGAACCACCATATGCTTCGGGGATTGTAACACCCTGGAGACCGTATTCGATGAATTGAGACCATTCCTCTGATGGAGGAATTTGATGTTTATCTCGGTGTTCGATTGTTGGAGCTAAAACCGATTCGGCAAAGTCTCGAACCATTTCTCGAATCATGTCTTGTTCGTCTGTAGATTTGTAATCCAATCTCTCACCAATACAACGCAAGGGCGCATCTTTCTTAATGAATGTGTAATCACCGTGTCACCTCAGAAATAGCGATGGTTCAAATAGGAGTTGGAAGAGCCGCGAGTAGGTGACGTGACTTGGATGAAGAAGTCGTTGAATTTAACATAGCCCACAATCGTAAATATTCGATTGACCATTTATGGTACCAAGAAAAAGATGATGAGAAGATCATGGTCGGTATTAGCGAGTTTCTCGGTGTAGAAATCGGCGAAGTGCTCCGGGTCATACTCCCACAAGCCGAAACTGTCGTTGATGAAGGACAAGATATGTTCTCATTATGGACTGGTGAAGAGAAAATAGCCTTTAGCGCCCCATTTTCGGGAACAATCACTGAAGTAAACGGAGAAGTTGAAATCAATCCTGATCTCGTCAACGAATCCGCATATGATTTAGGGTGGATTCTAGTCCTACAACCATTCCAATTGGACATGGAGAACCTACTCGAACCAGATGAATACGTCGAGTACCTCGCTGAAATTTGAGCAAAGACGTGGAATCATGTTCGATGCTATTCAACGACTAACAACTTCTCTCAAAGAGGCGCCTGTTGTTTGGAAAGGAGACTATCCTTACTTTATCCATCCACTTACGGATGGGGTGCCTCGGCTCGAAGCAGATGTATTCCAAGCAGTAGTCGACCTTGTTTTTGACTCAGTGGATTGGAGTAAGATTGACTTATTACTCGGTATCGAAGCAATGGGGTTACCGCTTACATCTTCTCTGTCTTTACGAACTGGATTACCGCAAGTTGTTGCTCGAAAGCGTTCGTATGGACTTGATGGTGAGATTGTCATCGACCAAAATACTGGCTATTCAAAAGGAAGTATGTATCTCAACGATATCAAGCCAGGAGAATCAATTGCTATTGTCGATGATGTTCTTTCGACTGGGGGGACTCTTGATGCAGTCATCAAAGGTGTCCAAAGAGCAGGAGCAAGCGTCACAACTATTGTGGCTGTTGTTGAAAAAGGTCCTGGCCTTGAGATGCTCAAAAAGAAATATCCAACTATCGATATATCTTCCATCGTTCGATTAACAATGAACGGGGCAGAGATAGTTCTTCTTGACGAGGTGGTATAATGGACTTAGACAGACACGATTTCAAACTCGACGAATTAATTGGACGTATTCAAGAAAATGATCATCGCCTTGTAGCGTTACAAGTCCCTGAAGGATTGAAAATGCAGGCATTGGAGATGATGGATGAAATTGAAACTGCTTCAAGTGCAAAAGTCGTTCTAGCAGCAGATCCTTGTTACGGAGCCTGCGATCTTGTTCACGATAAAATGCAAATGATGGGTGTCGAACTAGTCGCTCACATGGGCCACTCTCAAATGAATATCGAATCGGGTATGCCAACCCAGTTTATTGACGTCACATACGATGGAGATCCTGACTTGGCCCCGGTCATTCCGATGTTGAACAAGCATCTTGCCATTGCCAAGGGCAGAATGGAAAATCAAAATGTCGATGATGACCTTTCTGAAGAAGAGGCTAAAGAGCGATTTATGGACGCTGTAGGAAGAATGACTCCACTAAAGGACACTAAACTGGGACTCGTAGGAAGCATCCAACACCTCCACCTTTTACCTGATTTCCATGATCGTCTCGAAAAAGCAGGATATGATGTAACAATACCAATGGGTGGAGCACGTTTGACGTTCCCTGGCCAAGTTCTTGGGTGTAATTATTCCGGCGATGATGATACAATTGGGCATTACCTCTTCCTCGGTAGCGGGGATTTCCATCCGATTGGCCTGGTTTTACATACAGGAAAGCCACTTGCTATGCTCGACCCTTACTCTGGAGATGCAATCGAAATGTCCTTTGAGCGCATTGAGCGTATTCTTCGACAACGCTCTGGACTTATCATGTCCTCAATGGACGCAAATCGATTTGGAATCCTAATCGGAGAAAAACCCGGACAGATGCGCCGAACACTCGCTCTTCGAATGAAAAGACTCCTTGAAAAGCATGGAAAGAAGGGATATCTTCTCGCTCTTGAACACGTTGGACCAGAGCTCATTGACTTCTATCCAGTAGATGCATTTGTGAACACTGCTTGTCCGCGTATCGCTATTGATGATGCGGTCAGGTATGCTAAACCACTGATTACTCCTTACGAACTTGAAGTAGCACTTGGCGAAAAGAAGTGGGAAATGGGATATCAATTTGATGAGATACCTTGAGACTCTCCCTTTCATTCTTGATTGAGTACGAGTGTTCAAGAACGGTTGGCGACAAGAGACAATCAGCATGAGCGACTACCTCGATCGAATTGGTTCTGG
The DNA here is from genome assembly GCA_937892665.1 of uncultured euryarchaeote. Lineage (GTDB taxonomy): Archaea > Thermoplasmatota > Poseidoniia > Poseidoniales > Poseidoniaceae > MGIIa-L2. The sequence goes on from CALBJF010000382.1 coordinate 4,685, forward strand.
TCTTATCCTTCTAGACCCTAGCCCTTTGGATTTTGATTTCATACCAGAAACGATGGTGGGTCGGGAAGATATTCAAAGTAACCTCGCTGCAAAATTTCATTCGATATCTCATCCAAACAGCAGTGCAAACGTTGTCATAACCGGGCCAGTCGGAAGTGGTAAAACATTACTTGCTAGGACTTTTTGTCGCGATATTGAACATCATCTCAGGAATAAACGGCAGATTAGAAGTGTCCACATTAATTGTAGGAATGCAACAACAAATGTCCGAGTTGCACAGCGTATTGTTCAGACATTAGACGCAGGACATCCAGACAGAGGACTTTCGATGGGGGAGTTGTTGAATAGCCTTCGACGCCTCCTACGCTCAAATGACCGACATCTGATCATTGTACTCGATGAGGTTGATCACCTGCTGCGAAAATCAGGAAACGATCTGATTTACCAACTCCTTCGTATTGATGAAGATCAAGAAGGTAGTGGCACGATATCTCTTATTCTAATCAGTCAAGAGCAGGTTCTTGATGTACTCGAAAATGCAGTCATCTCTCGCTTTGGCCACACGAACCATTTGCCGATTCCATCATATGATTACGATGGCCTGCTAGCGATTACTCGCCAGCGAGCAGAAGCTTCCCTAAATCCACAATCATGGAATGAAGAAATCCTCAAACTTATTGCAACCTCTGCAGCACCTTCTGGCGATGCGCGTCAAGTCATCGAATTACTCAATGGTGCTGTCGAGCATGCGGAGTCTGATGGGAGATCAATGCTTGAACCAGAACATGTTCAAACACGTGCTAAATCCATACCCCAAGTCATGCCAGAAGATGTTCTTGATGAGTTAACAGGTCATCCTATGCTGGTTCTTTTGGGTATTTGCCGACGCCTGCGCAAAACGGAATTCATGACAAGTAAAGATGTGGAATCGATGTATGCGGTTGTTTGTGAAGAATATGAAGTAAAGCCTAGAAGCCACACAACAGTTTGGAAATATCTCAAAATAATTGAGGGATTGAGTATTATTGATACGCGGGTAGATACTGTTGGTGATGGTCGTGGAAGAACGACCCATATCTCGATGCCGCATGCCCTTCCAATGGATGTTGCTGGTAGAATTGAAGGCCGTGTTATCAAAAAACTGAATCGGTGATGAATGAATCCAATGCGGTGAGGCTAAATAGGGGTCGTTTGTCGCTAAGTTGCTAGAGGAATGCTTTATGGCTGAAGGAAACTCATTTGTTGCAGTGGTCAACGACACCACAACCAAGTTGACTCGAACCACGACCGGTGGCAAGGAAAAGACGTACTCCCCGTCATACAAGACGGTTATTTCAGGTACAAACCATGCTCAATTACTCGGAAAGAAGATCGGCGATGTCATCGAAGGTGTCTTCGTCGGCGAAGGAGAATCCCTCCTTACTGGCTACAAACTCGAAATTACTGGAGGATCAGACAAAACTGGTACTCCAATGCGTCGTGACCTCGACGGCGGTTCTCGACAAGCAATTCTTGTTACTGCTTCAACTGGTTTCAAAGGACATTACCTCGTCTCCAAAACCAAGAAAGGTGAAAAGAAGCGTTTCCGTTACAAGCCAGAAGGTATGCGAATGCGCAGAGTATTCCGTGGAAACACAATCACACAAGATACACGTCAAATCAATATGAAAGTCGTCGATGCAGGAAACATCGGACTTGACACATTGCTCGGTGCGGGCGAAGGCGCGACACCTGCGGAGTGAAACCCGAGAGGGTCATCGTTGAATAAGGAGGAATGGAAGCATGTCAAGAACGCTTCCATCCCAACCTACAGTTAACATTGGCCTTGTTGGACACGTCGATCACGGAAAAACAACTCTTACCCAAGCTCTATCTGGAGTCTGGACTGATACGCATTCTGAAGAACGACGCAGAGGTATTTCAATCAAATTGGGTTATGCTGATACTGCATTCTACAAAACTGATTCTGGCCAATACTATGCTACAGGCCGCCGTCCAGAAGGTGGGAAAGACATTGATTCAGAACTTCAGCGAGTTGTATCATTCGTCGATGCCCCTGGTCACGAGACCTTGATGGCAATCATGATCACTGGTGCGTCAATTATGGATGGCGCTATGTTAATGGTGGCTGCGAATGAGACATGCCCTCAACCACAAACACGAGAGCACCTGATGGCATTGGAAATTGCGGGAATCAAGAACATCGTTATTGTTCAAAATAAAATTGACCTTGTCACCAAAGAGAGGGCAATGGAATCTTACAAAGAAATCAAGGATTTTCTAGATGGAACAATTGCTCAAAATGCACCTGTCATTCCAGTATCTGCTCACCATGATGTAAACCTCGACATCCTAATCGAAGCAATCGAACAAACAATCCCAACTCCAAATCGCCAAGAAGACGAGCGAGCAATAATGCATATCGCTCGCTCTTTTGATGTAAATCGACCAGGCACTCGCCCTGCTAAACTGACCGGAGGCGTCATTGGGGGTTCAATTGTCGAGGGTGCGTTCAGAGAAGGTGATGAAATCATCATTGGACCAGGACGAAAAATCGAACAAGGAAACAAGACAAGATGGGAACCCATTGAAACCACCATTACAAGCATGCAAGGTGGAGGCGGAAAGCGGGACGTCATGATGGCTGGAGGTTTGTGTGGCCTTGGAACTCTACTCGACCCCTCGATTACAACTGCAGATAACCTCTCTGGCCAGGTTCTTGCCAAGAAGGGTGAATTACCGACAATTCGAACTGAGTGTTCTATCACAGTGGAACTGATGGATACTATGGTTTCAGGTGATGGAGAAGGAGCTGACAAGATATATCCTCTTCGAAACAACGAGATGTTGATGGTAAACGTAGCAACCTCAACATCAGTAGGTGTCGTGAAGGGTGCTGAGAAAGGGAAAGCTACACTCCACCTACGACTTCCTATCTGTGCTGATGAAGGTCAACGCGTCTCACTCTCAAGAAGAGTTGGAGCACGATGGAGATTAATTGGTCACGGGACCATCCAGTGAGATGATGTCATGGGCGATGTGCTCATTGATGCCTGCGGCTGGGTTGCACTAATCGATGCTGGGCTCAATATTGACAGCGCATTGTCTTTAATTATTGGACCTCCACACTTTGTACTCCTACCATCAGTATTGGAAGAACTTACACTCATTCAAGAAAAAAGAAATCTAAGAAATACCATCATGCTTGAACTCCTACTTCAACGATCAACAATCGTCGAAGAGAAATCTGGACATACGGATGATTTACTCTTAGAACATGCAAGAATAAATGAAATTCCTCTCCTTACGGTTGATGCAAATCTGAAGCGCAGATGTTTCGAATCAAGTGTTGATGTGATTGAAGTTATGAATCGAAAGAAGTTACGCCTGATAGCCTCTCTATAGACTAGAAATGAGGATTTGAATATCCGACCCTATTATAATTGGCTTTTCCTATTATACTCAAATAATCTCCACTCATGCAGGTGAGAACTTAAAATACCGTAACAATATCAGACTATTATGGATGAAACAACTACTCACGATTCAACAACCAAAATCCTACATGACTCTCTTTGCGGACAACTTATCCAACTTGGGTTACAGACACAGACTGCAAGCGTTCTTACATGCCTTCACTTTCATGGAGCCTC
>CALBJF010000383.1 GCA_937892665.1 uncultured euryarchaeote
GAAAAGGTAGATGGCAGCGTGTCGATTATTGCAGTTGATACCTCGGAAGGATTGGCAGGTATTGCTGTTGAATTCTATCTTGACCATGGAAACGGTTCACGATTGGCTGCTATGACTTCGCTCACAGATTCTGATGGCGTTGCAACCTTTGAATTCAATAACGACCCACCATTTGGTGATGAGGATACCTTTGGAAAAATCAGCCTTAATATTATCATTACTGACCAAAGATTATCTCAACAGTCTTTGAGCAACTTTGATGTTCTAAGAGCTCAAGGCTTTTCACCCGAATACAAGTATGAAGAGGAAGCTGCCGGCATTAGTGCCTGGACATATGTTGTCCTCTTATTGTTGGCAGCAGCCGTAGCAGCAGGTACTGTGATGTATCGCAGAAGAAAGCAGACTGAATTGATGTCAGAAATGGCTGAAGTCTTCGAATACACTGCAGAACTTCTGGCTGCTGGTGATTCGGTACGAGAAGCGATTTTCAACTGTTATCAGAACTTGTGTAGTTCCCTCCAAACCAGAGGACTCTTGCGTCGAGATTTCGAAACAGTTCGTGAATTCGAAGTGGCTATTCGTCAAGCGACCCCTGGACTTAGCGATGAATCATTACAAGCCCTGGACAATATGTTTGAGATGGCTCGATATGGTCGTGAAGAACTTGGTGCTCAACACCAACAATCTGCACAGGGCGCTCTCGACAAGATGATCTCTGAACTGAGTTACAAGAAGTATTGAGTTACCAGCGAAGGTGAAGCCTTCCGTTAACGAAGTGAACTCGTAATGTTTCAGCTTGCTCACTGTTTAGGGGGAGGACTCGCTCAAAAGGAGCATTTCCTTCTTGTTGAATACTGATCTTGACATGGGTTTCCGAACCGATTTCTTTGATTTGTACTTCCAGTTCTTCAGGTGTAACTCCAAGAAGAGGAACTGTGAGTCCATCGGGATTGCTCATACCATGCAGTTCTTGTAAGACCCACTCCAATCGTTGACTTGGTTCAACCTCTGCAATGTGGGTTTCCGGTATCATTCCGGCTTGTACAAGGACGTGCTTGTGCATGGATTGAACTTCATGCAAATGGGTTGCTGAAGTCTGAAATTGTGTGTGAAGTTGTTCAGGAGTTGAAGAAAAATCACTCGCACCAATACCTTCGAGTTCATCTTCGGATACGTCCAATGGTTTCCAGTCGCTCATGTTCTTCCCTCTCGCTTGTTTATGATGAACCTTCGTGTAGTCTTTGGACTCTTGAAAAGAATCGTCGTGCAAAGGATTTCGTTGTTTCAGGTTCATTTGTAGCATTCATCCGAACATCAGCAGGGTAGCATTCAATGTACATTCTGTCAGTATTTCTTTTATCCAGAAGAAGAATAAGGGCTCGGTCTGCAATGCTTCGAATTGGACGGCCCATGGCTTGCATAATCGAGTTAATCGCAGGTTGAGTCGAGGTATAGCGCCAAGCATTCCCTCTACCAAACCTCTCTTCAACATAACTTCTCAAGGCCTTTTGGTGAATGGAAGGTGGAGGATTTGGAATACCAATACAAGCCACAGCATCGAGAACTCCATTCTGATAATCAATGCCTTCAGCCAAACGCCCGCCGAAGACACCTGCAAGTAGAATCCTTTTACCTGATGCTTTTGCATTCTCGAGGACATCAAGTAATTGATCGACATCTTGCTTAGACCATGTTCGATCTTCCATTCTCAACGTCACCCCTCGAAATACTCCCTCTCCAATGTATTCATTGAGCATCGAGTATGATGGGACGAATACTGCTACGTGACCAGGTGTGCCATCGCACAATGCTTGGAGATGATTGCGTATACGTTGTGTGTTGTCAAAGGTTCGATCTTTGTATCGAGTTGTTACGTCATTCGCCACCATGATTGGGCGTCGTTCCTTGGCGAATGGAGACTCATAAGCTTGTTTAGTCGTCTTTTCTTTTCCGATACCGAGCAAGTCTGCATACATCTTTGGAGGATACAATGTACCTGACATCAATATGCTTCCAGCACAATTTTGTAAAACAGGACCACTTACTAATCCAGGATCAAGAAGATGAGAGGTAATCCGCCCCTCTCTCCCTTTCGTATCATGAACAAAGACCAACGCTGTCGTCTTTCCA
>CALBJF010000384.1 GCA_937892665.1 uncultured euryarchaeote
GTCGGTTCTCTTGAAATGCGTTGAGCAATCAGAAGTTCACCAATGGTAATCCTTCCATTCTCAAGTCTCTCAAGTTCACTAAGCAGCAGATTCTGAACGGTTCTCTGAACAGAATAAGATGGAAGATTATCGCTTAGATCCGTGGCACTTGAGAGAATCTGCAAAGCTTGTTGTTGAAGATTTCGAATCCATTGACAGGTTGAATGTTGGCGTAATTCAAGACCCCTAATCTTCAAGCCATCTTTTCCATATGCCCAATATTTAGTGAGAGAGCCCCCTGAATGGACTCGACTTGGTAAAAAAGCAATACAATCGTATGTCGCCTCATATTCAAGAGGAATTCCGGTGAATGCCTGCACTTCTTGGGCTAAAACCAAAGCATCCTTGTGCTGTTGTTCGTGTGTCCTTCCTTGTACATCACGAACCCAAACAGAATCAACGATGGCATGAAGAACCTCCCACCCAGATTGCTGAGCGTGTTCAATCGTCTGAAGAAGAAGTTCTCTGGCCCAGGCGCAGATTGCTTCATGTGCTTCAATACGCCCAAACCGAGCGTTTCGATAACCAGTATAACCAAAACAAGTGACAAGAAGCCATTTTAGAGCATTCTGTTGACGATCAGCAGAATCTTTTTTTTCCTTCACTTGTTTCTTTAATTGTCTTCTCCGTTCAATGAGTGGGGCTACGACACGGCCAAGGAAGCCATGAATCCGTCCACATGTATGCGTTGAAAGACCTGGCACTTGGAAGGCTGTCGACGAATAACGTGGAAAAGCCAGGCTTGCAGACTGCCATTGCCGCTCATGTAATTGGAATTTCTTTTTAGCTGATTCAGGATGCAGGGGCAATGGAGCAGTATTGTTGGCTGGCTGACAACAACTGCAGTTCAGGGTTTCAGGTGAAATATTTCGAGTTGCGATAATGCTTGGAAAGAGACTGGCAAAATCCAGTTCAATCACGTTTGAATAAACTCCAGGCTTACTATCAAGGTAAAGTCCACCTCGATCGGATTGAAGAAGATCCCAGGCACTTTTCGTATCTTCTGGCCTCGTTTTTTTCCAAGGGACAAGTACGCCATCCTCCATTGCCACTCGATTCTGAATAGCACTGATCACAGACCCAGGAGATTTACGAGCAGCGTCGCTTATTCGTGTAGCAGAAACAACAGCTAATTCATACAAGCCAGAAAGACCTCCTTCTTTGAACATAAAACTAGAAGAAAAATCAATATGAATTCGACCTTCAAACGAGAATTGGGGGTCGCTACGGAGAACTTGCCCATAGGAATGAACTGTTCTAGCGACACCGATTTGGCGAAGAACGGAAGAATTACGACCAAGCTTCAAAATCCGTTCATTCTTCTTTACATGCTTCATTAACGCTGGAAGTGTGAGGGTATTACCGTCCTGAGTAAAGATGACATCAGGGTCAAGTTCTCTCAAACCCTGTCCAAGTTTCATAGCAAATGATGGATGATCTGAATGAATCATGAAACTCCTGCCAAACCTCTTCCCTTCTGAATCACATTCCTCTATGCGAGCAGAAGATATCTCAGTAGAACTATCTGCAAATCCCTTGTTCTTACAGAATTCAATTTCGAGACGACAACATCTCAACGAACGTCGATTCACTTCTTGTTCCATTGCAACAAGTTGTTGATCTTCAATCATAACTGAAGAACCAATGGACAAACGTTTCGAAGTGAGATAGGATTGTTCTGGTTGTAAGTCCACTGAATAGAGGGTGAAGCGAACATGTTTTCCTCGTTCCTCGATATGTTGGGCGAGTTTTTTGAGCGATGTATGGGCTTTTACTTCTACTGTGAGTACACGTGTTTGGTCAACGAGACCGAGTTCCAACCGTTTGTATTCCAATAAATGATTCAAGATTCCAAATTTAATCTTAATTTCCGGCTGAACTAACCACTCAGTAAGCATCTCAAGATCAGAAACCAAACCAGAAACGTGTAGCGAAGGATTCCATTGTTCACGGTATGAAAACACAGAACCTTGTTCGGGAACAATCCATGTGATCATGTCTTTTCTTTCGGAACAAAGATGGGCATCAAGAATCCATCCACGGTCTCCTTCAGCATCCATCGAGTACACCGGCATCTGTTAATCGACGTTCAAGTGCTTCAAGCCGTCCCTCCAAGACTCGAATTCGTTGATGAGCGCCTAAGAGCATAGAAAGGAACATCGGTTTCCATTCTTCTTGTGCAGGAAGCATTCCACCTGCAGCTCGACGAGCACGAACATCATGTAGCATCATATCGAAGTTACAACAATCCTCCACTGAAAGTGCTCTCCGATAAGGCACAAGACGTTCTATTTCCTGTTCGACACGTCCTCGCCAAGTTGGTACTGTACGACCCATGTCTTCGGAACTACATCTGTAAGGCAAGATTTGCGCCCACACCACTTGCAAAGTGAAAATGGAATTAAGAGAGTGATAAACGATTCACTGTTGTTTCTGGCAGTGAACCACTCAAAGCGACAAGTACGGCATCGGCGATGTCTAATCCAACACGTCGTTGAGCTTCTATGGTTGCAGCCCCTATGTGAGGTGTGCCGTGGAAATGAGGATGTTGTAGGAGTGGCGAAGATGCGTCAACCGGTTCATTTTCAAATACGTCAAGGGCGAGTGATGAAAGTTGTCCATTCACAAGTGCTTCCAAAGCTGCTGTTTCATCAATAATCCCACCTCTGGCGCAATTGACGATATGATTTCCGCAAGGCAAATTATTCGGATCCTTGCCAGGCATCATTGAAATTCGTTCAGAGTCAACAAGATGGTGGGTCTCATCAGTGAGGTTGCAATGAATCGATATGTGAGTGCAACGCTTGAACAAACTATCGACTGTTTTATGCATTGATACGTCAAATTTCTTGGCTACTGTATTAGGAAGATATGGGTCATAGG
>CALBJF010000385.1 GCA_937892665.1 uncultured euryarchaeote
CCTATTCCCCTGCCACAAACATTCGTGCAGGCCAAACTATCGACTTCGATGCAGGCGACTCTCTACCGAGTGGTGTTGCGTTGACCTACAAATGGGACTTCGATACTGATAACTCGGTCGACGCTACAGGACGAACCTCCGATTGGAGTTATCCAGAGACTGGAACATACGAGGTGACCTTGACAATAAGCGACGGTTCCAGAAGTCAGAGCACGAGCAAGGAGTTGACAATTGTCGATGCTACGGCGCTTCCTCCATCGGCAGAAATCACTCCAGAGTCTTCTGACGAGGACTGTATGGGTGAAGATGTTGATGAAGGTAACTACATTCATATCTGGATTTGTGACTTAGATAAGGCTCAATCGGACCGAACCGCAGATGGTGAAGTGACCATCGAACTCGATGCAGGCGACTCAAGTTCTGGCTCAAATGATGATTATGTCTCAAAGTATTACTGGGATCTTGACCTTGAGTATGACGCAGATGGCGACGGCGATACAGAGAATGACAACGATCTCGAAGGAGAAACCGTAGAATGGAAAGACATTCGGCCAGGTGAATACGAAGTCGGTTTGACCATTACAAACGGGAAAGGATTAACCGATTCGGATGACATCAAGGTTTACATATCATACGGCGCTTCATGGTTGGATTTTGCCATTGGAAGAAGTACGAGTCAAAACCCAACTCAAATCGATTATGATTTCGTTGTAAACTATGACCAAGATTCAGGTAACACTATTCGGAAGGTTGTTGGAGATTTGATGTATCCTCAACAAGATTCACCTTGCGCAATTAATGGACAGTGTCCGGGAGAACTTGATTTGGTCGCTTTCAACAAAGAGGACGAAGAAGCTCAAACCACCGAACCTTCAGATGACTCAGCATACGAATCTCGAGATGGAGGCGATTGTGATTCTGAGAAGTATTGTGTGGCAATGACTCTCTCGTCTTACATTTTTACTGACACGGATAACACCTACGGAGCCGGGGATTGGACAATGAAGGTGTCAAACAACAGAAGTGCAGAACAACAAGTGGACTCCTTCTTTTTGAGACTCGTTTACAAGTGACAACCGCGCCGCAGCATACATTTTTCGAAAGAAATAGCAAGCCGAATATCACCGACTCTTTGAAATAGGGGAGGTTTGTCGCAAGAGACGCTAAGGAGCCATTATTATGCCAGCACAATGGGAAGATAAGAACAAGCCACATCGTAACATCGTCTTCGTCGGTCACGTTGATCACGGAAAGTCGACCACTGTCGGTCGTCTTCTTCTTGACTCCGGTCACATCGAAGAACACGTTATCGAGAAGAACGAAAAACTCGCCGTAGAAGCAGGTAAGGCCGGATTCGGACTTGCATATGTTATGGACGGTCTGAAGGAAGAGCGAGAACGTGGAATTACCATCGACGTCGCTCACAAAGAGTTCTTCACTCCTAAGTACTACTGGACAATCATCGACGCACCTGGTCACCGTGATTTCGTAAAGAACATGATTACCGGAGCTTCTCAAGCAGACACAGCAGTTCTACTCTGTGCTGCTAACGACGGTGTTAACGCACAAACCAAGGAACACGCTTTCCTCGCAAAGGTACTTGGTGTCAAGGAACTCATTGTCCACGTAAACAAGATGGACATCTCTGGTGTCGACTGGTCAGAAGACAAGTACAAGGCAGCTGTCGATGAAGTTTCCCAACTTCTAAAGATGGCTGGATTCGGTAGTCAACTCGACAAGATTCCAATGATCCCTGCTTCTTCATTGAAGGGCGACAACGTTTACAAGAAGAGCGAGAACACTCCATGGTACAATGGACCTACTCTCTTCGAAGCAATCGATGCTGCTGCAATGCCAAACAAGCCTCTTGACAAGCCACTTCGACTTCCTATCCAAGATGTCTACAAGATCTCTGGTATCGGAACTGTCCCAGTCGGTAAGATTGAAACAGGTACTCTGAACTCTGGAAAGACAGTTGTCTTCAATCCATCTCAGAAGTCTGCTGAAGTCAAGTCAATTGAAATGCACCACACAATCGTCGACAAGGCTGAGCCTGGTGACAACGTCGGTTTCAACGTCCGTGGCCTTGCTGCTGACGAAATCCGCCGTGGTGACGTTGCTGGATACACTGACAGCGAACCTACATTCGTTCGCCATGACGAAACCTTCGTCGGTCAAATCCAACTTATGGACATTCCAAAGGCTGTTTCCGTCGGATACACCCCGGTTTTCCACGCACACACCGCTCAAGTTGCTATCAAGTTCCAAGACCTACTTGAAAAGACAAACAAGAATGGTAAGGAAGCTAACCCATCGTTCCTCAAGAACGGCGATGCATGTTTGATCCGTTTCCAACCAATGAAGCCTTTTGCTATCGAGCAAATGGACACCTTCCCTGAATTGTCCCGATTCGCTATTCGTGACATGGGTAAGACTGTCGCTGCTGGTGTTTGTCTCAAGATTGAGAAGAAGTGAGTTCCAATACTCAATGAAACTTGAACAGGATGTATGAATTATGGCAGCCGTTACCGTCATCAAACTAACCGGAAACAACCACTCCGATATTGATCGTGTAGCGAGCCACATTCGTGCAATCTGCGATCAAAGCGACACGAAGCTTCGAGGTCCAATTCCTCTACCAACACGCCGTCTGGTCGTTCCTGTCCGTCGTGCACCTGATGGTGAAGGAAGCGAAACCTACGACCACTGGGAACTACGTGTTCACAAGCGTCTGTTGGAAATGCACATCAACTCCGGTAAGGATGAAACCTCTCTGCGACAAGTCGCAAAGATTGACATCCCTGACTCAGTAACCATCGAGTTATCGATGCGTACTGTTAACTGAAGTGAAACGTTTCTTTGAAACCTTGTTCTTTTCTAAACAGGCTTTGCCATCTTGAATCTCAAGATGATTTGATTACAATGGTGCAGCTTCTGCAGCACCTGAATCGATGAGCCACTGAGCCATACCGGTTTCTAAGTTGTGAACATCTCCTGCTTGTAGCATCAACTCAGATCCGTCTGCTGTTGCTATTGCTTCATCGAATGAAGTCAGGATTCGTATTCGAATTAGAGGAGTCGTATCGACTGCCTTTTCTTCTTCTTTTGGAGGAGTTTCGTCCATCCAATCATCAGTGATTGCCGATGTTGCTGATGGGGCGAGTTCCATTGCTGCACTGTGTCGACCCTCGCTCGATGGCGCTTGGGGAAGTGGGGCAGGTGGAGTTACATGTTCTTCGCTTTGTTCAGGTATTGGCACAGGTTCCATCGAATCCCATTCCAGTGCAGCGATTCGATCCTCTTCATCGATATCAATCGTATCCACTGGTTCTGGTCGTTGGTCTTCAAAGACCAAGTCCGGTGGTGCTTGATTCGTAATTGGCTTTTCAGTAAAGTCACCTAACTGCATCGTCCCTGGCTTATGGGTTGGTGCAGTGAACTCCATTTCTCCACGAAGTCCATCTTGCATCTCTTGCCATCCAATTGTCTTCTTGAATCGATCCATCTCGGTTTGAATCGCAGTATACAACTGACGTTCAGCACCATCTGTTTTTTGCCAATCCAATGGCGGTAGAACAGTTGCATTGTCGGTTGCACTTGTGGCCATCCGCAGCGATTGTGATGCAGCATGCTGCATCATTGCAACCAATCGTCGGCGAGCTAATTCTGACGCAATATGTCGAACATTTGCTTGCCGCTTCTGCTCGTTCTGTACACGCAAATCAGCGCCATGCTTACGAATCATGTTGTGGATTTGAACATCGAGTGTTGTCAGCAACCGCTTGACCATTTCCCAGAAGTCTTTTCGAGGCAAGTGAACGGGAACATGACGATTGGTTTGTTGCCGATAGGTGGCGAACAACTGCTCCTGAATCTCACGGGCTTGAAGGTCCGTAAGCATGGTGTCGCTCGACATCATCCAAGCCTTACTCTTAGGGTCTTTGAACTCTCTTGCGCGGTCTTAAACAGAACAGACGAGGCTTCATACCAAATGCCTCACCTTGCGAAGCAAGGTGAGATGGATGAACATACCCTCAAATCAGTACAAAGCAGTGCTTCTCGTAGCACTCATGGTACTTGTTGGGCCCTCCACTCTTGTAAAAGGTGCGCCTACAATAACATCATCTGGTGGAATAATTTTGACACCAACACTTGGCAATGAATCCGTTCTTGCCAACATTTCGTCAATCGTTCAGGTGCCTGCTAATCACTCGATAACCGGAGGTGCATCGCTAATCCAGACTGAATGGACTCCTGTCGCAGATGGAGGTTCGTATTACGGTACAGGTTACGAGAGAGGGTGGTTGAATGGAACCTTTGACAACACTTCCTCGCTGGCTCAAGGCGGTAAACTCTCTCTTTCTACAGATACATCATTGGGATCATTGACAGATTTTGAAACCACGACCAGGGTTCCAACAGGTTGGCTTGGAATGGGGCCAGATGGATATGATTGGACAGTTGTCAATGTAACAACACTCCAGAGCCAAGAACAGCCAATAAATGCCAGTAATGGCCTGCATTCTCTTTCCTTTGGTGCGGATTTAAGCCTTACAGCGAATATGACTTCGTGTATTCTGTCTCCACGATATTCAACACCTGAAGTGGTTCGGAACCTCTCGCTTTCATTTGATCATTGGCGCTCGTTTACAACAAACGACGCCCTTTGGGTCGAGTATACGTTCAATGATGTGGAAGCATGGAATCAGTTGATTCCGACAAGCGGTTACAACGCTACAGTTACCTCTTCTCACCCCACTTCAGTCCAATCCTATTCATCTGTTTGGAGTGGTTCTTCACTCCAATGGGATTCAGTCCATTTCCAATTAGACAATCTCGCCAACATCAATTCGTCCCAATCAATGCGCTTCAGAATGTGTGCTGATATGAGTGATGATCTCTCCCAACGAGGTGGCTGGTTTATCGATAATCTGACATGGCATAATCAAGGGGATGAACCCGGTTCATGGTTCCATGGAAACTTGAATGGAGATTATGCTCCAAACGCAGATGGAACACTGGTTATGCCTGTAGATTTCAGTGGGCTTGCTTCACCAATTGAACTTGAAATTCGCTCGAATTGGGATATTGAAGGTGGTTCCAACGATGGCATGACCATCTGGTATTCACTCGACAATGGAACTTCATGGGTACTCCTGACTCCTCTTCCAGGCTTACCTGGTAACGGTGTGGCCTATCAAGGCCAATTCTACGTCGATGAGTCCTTTGGATGGCTACCAATGTTCTATCCAGTTTCAAACACTGTCTCCACGCATAGCAATGCTTCGTATGGTTTGTTGAAGTTCAACGTCCAAACAGATGCCATTGTCAATCATGGAGGATCAGCTCCTGCTTCAGGTTGGGAAGGCATCATGATCGATGATGTCACTCTCCATTCAGGTGCGAATACGGCCAATCCAATCAAGCGCGTATTGAATAATTTCACCAACATTCCAGATTATAGCAATGGTTCAATCGATGGATGGCTCGACAATGTAAGTGCTCCAAATCAATGGCAATGGGTATCTACCATGGGCGTCAATGGACCACGAACTGCCTTTGATTCATTCGAAAATGCTCACGATGCTCCTGCAGGGTGGTCAATTCAGAACATTCGCGGAGAAGGCTGGACGCTTGGGACA
>CALBJF010000386.1 GCA_937892665.1 uncultured euryarchaeote
CCAATATCTGCGGCACTGATCCATCACTCACAGATTTGTTTGTTAGTATTGATGATTCAGACTGGACCGGTATTCCAAGTCAAGTTGAAGGGAATTATTACGTGAATTGTAGTGTTATTGGAAATCATTACTGGCTTGAAGCGACGATTTGGAGCGGCTCTGTTAACACTAGTTACTTCAGTACATCGTGGCAAGAAAACGATACGTATGAATCAATTTTTGAAGACTGGCTCAATCTCAGTGCAGGAACGAACTGCGTGAATGTGACACTCTGGGATATGACTGGAGGTTCTCAGAACTACGTCGATAACGAATATCCATGTTTCACTTTAGCAAGTTCTGGCGGTAACAATACTGGGGGTAACAACACTGGTGGCAATACCGGTGGTAACGACAACGGCAGCAATACCAATATCTGCGGCACTGATCCATCACTCACAGATTTGTTTGTTAGTATTGATGATTCAGACTGGACCGGTATTCCAAGTCAAGTTGAAGGGAATTATTACGTGAATTGTAGTGTTATTGGAAATCATTACTGGCTTGAAGCGACGATTTGGAGCGGCTCTGTTAACACTAGTTACTTCAGTACATCGTGGCAAGAAAACGATACGTATGAATCAATTTTTGAAGACTGGCTCAATCTCAGTGCAGGAACGAACTGCGTGAATGTGACACTCTGGGATATGACTGGAGGTTCTCAGAACTACGTCGATAACGAATATCCATGTTTCACTTTAGCAAGTTCTGGCGGTAACAATACTGGGGGTAACAACACTGGTGGCAATAACTCTAACGAAGGAAACAATACTGGATGCGGGTCTGATGTCAATACTACAGGAGTTATGGCTTATCCTCCATACTTGAACACAGTAGACAATGAATCAATGCCTGCTACCATGTATGTAGATTGTGGAATTTGGAACTCTACAATGATGCTCGATTACTGGATTTACGATCAGAATAACGATACTGTCGATTCTGGGAACTATACTTGGAATGGCACTCCTTATGTGTTTGAATTAACCTGGAATGCTACTGGATTAAACGCAGGAAACTACAACTTCCATGCTGATCTCTATGTCGATGGAATATTTGTCGACAGCGACGATCAAGGATTCTCTGTTGTAGGTTCTGAGGAAGGAAACGAATCCAATGACTGTGCAAACATCCAGTGCGACGCATGCCCACCGGGCATGGTTAGCGACCCTGACGGAGGCTGCTGTGCATGCATGGAGGCGCCTGAGACCAACGTGGATAATGGCAGCAACAATACCACAGAATGTACTCCTTGGAACAATGTTGAATGCAATGATGAGTTTGGGTGCAATGGAGACAGAATACCCGTACTGGCGATCGATGAAGCCACAGGCGAAGTCATGCTTGATTCGGATGGAAATCAAATTGAAGTTTGGGGTTGTTCAGAAAACTCATCTGGAGAAGACGAGGGCGAAGCGAGCGAAATACCCTCGATTGGTGTTCTTGGAACGATAGCTGCAATCAGTATTGGATTCGCCATCATCTCAAGAAAGAAGGATTAAACTGAACCTATTAGATTCAGACCCACTCGTGGGTTGGCTTGATGAAGTGGTGTGCTCTCCTCGTTTCATGGAGGTCGACCTTCACCCAGAACGTTCTGTCATCCATGCACAGGTACGTAAAGCGAAATCGAACCACTGTGTCGATGAGTCTGGACGATATCTCCGTTCTGCTCATCACAAGGGACCATCGAGTAAAGTCTACCTTGGTGATGTCTGTGAAACACTGCTTCGATGTTGTGTCGGTGCAGAAACACCTGTGTTCACTGAAGTCCCTGGCTTTGATGAGCAACGATGGATGCTTGAATACACCGTAGGTGCATTGCACATATCGGTTCAATCAATTCCATACTGGGGCTTTGGCTTACTGACCTCTGGCTATCGTAACATCATCGTCATGAGGGGTCCTGTTGAGGAACGGGCTCGTATCATACACGATCTCGCAGCTTCAGCACAACATAATCCATGGGAATTTGCTCACCGAGGCAGTGCTGAGAAGGGGCTTGCTAAGACTGGAAGTTCACTCAAAGCCAATGAAATGCTATGGAGAGCGCACCAGAAGCGAGCAAAGAGCCTTCTTTCTGAATCGATTGCAGCCCTCGAACATCACGTATCACGACTTGAGAAGAAAGGAGATGTTGATCCTCATCTCATCGAACTCGCCAATCTTGAGATTGGCCTTGCTCATCAGGCCCTCGCAGATGACAATACACCTGCCGTGGAGCGAGCCTTGTCTCGTGGAGAAGCAGCACTGCTTGTTCCTATTGAAAGTGAAGAAGAAGTCAGTCCAGATGGTACACTGCTCGTCATTGAAGAGGATGTTCCTTTCGTTGATATGACCGATGATGAATCCGAATGAACGCGCGTTGCGTTGATAAAGGAAAGGCAACTCGGATGGAATGGTCCACATGGCAAAAAAGTCCGAAGGCAGCGGTATTCAGCAAGCAGCCGGTTTGATTCGATACTTCGATGAAGAGTCGGAAGAAGCCATGAAAATCTCCCCGTTTCAGGTCTACTTCGCTTGTTTCGCTATAGGTGGATTCTTCTACCTTGTCAACGAAGGCGTCGTTCAAGCGATTTTGAATCTCTTCTGAAACTGTCCTACATTGGACGAATCAGAACAATTTTTTGTTCCTGTTCAGCCATGCATTTTGCGACATGCATTGCTGATGCAAGGCTGATGGTTGCACCAATGGTGCGAGAACCTTCTTCCTCATGGAGAATCAATCGATGTGTGAGATGATGAAGAACTTCTTGATCGATTTGCTCAAACACCCATTTCTCATTTTCAATTCGAACCAAAGCAGGGACGTCTACTAACGGCCCCATCTCCGATCCTAACGATTGCGTTCGTGACTCCAATCCTGCCAAATCCCGTAGGGGCTGCCATGATCGTTGTTGTGCTGTTGTCTTTATTTTACGACGTTTTTCAACGCCTGCGCGAAACGCTCTGCTCATTCCCATCCCATCCAGGAATCCGAAGATTCCTAGTTGTTCCATCTACAATTCAGATATAACAAGCGCGATGGTTTTGACCATAAAACGGTCATTTACTTCCTGATTTTGTATCAATCCACTCGGAATAAACATTCTGTAGGTCGCTTAAACACAAGATGTCGATAACGTGCAATCAATCGATACCCTATGTTTCGTAATGGGAGAGGGATGAGCCAGAGCAAAGGGAACCACATTTTGTAGTACCATCGCATGTACAACAGACCACGAATTCCTGCTGCAGAACGGATGTAAGGCTTGCCTTTTCGAATCAGGTATACGGAATCTGCAACCCGCATCTTCTCGGGTAATGTTGCAATAAGGCGTTGAGCATCCTCATCCATAATAGGACGGTATCCCAACTGTTTTCCTTTACCTAATCGCTTATCGATAAAGGTGGCAAGACGATGACAGAGTCCACAATTACCATCTAAGAACAAGAAGTCTCGAGCATCATCTGGTTTGATTCGTTCTGCAACTTCAATCGACCAGGTGTGGACTGGAAGACCGTCGGCCATGTGAACAAGATCGGGCGTGTTTTCATCCACGCCAAGGTTGTATGATGCGAGCAGTGTGTTCCGTTCCATGGATACGTCCGCATCATGATATGTCCATGGTTGGTGATGGACATAGGCTCTACGCAAGCATCCTTTATGTTCAGTGTACAAGCAATATCGCTCGAAAAGGAAAGCTTCCAGAGAACCCTTAGAAGCGACCATTTCGGGTCCTTTCTTTGTTGAAACACCTTTCAATTCTGCTCCGTCTTGCTTTCGCTTGGATGACCAAGTGAATGTAGAATCTTCGACACGTATCTTCGCCTTAGCATAGCGATATGCAAGCCCATATGCCCGTGGAGCATAGGAGCAAGTCACCCAGCTCTTCGCATCCAATGTGAGGAAGAACACACCTGGCTTACCATCCTTGACCACATAGGCACGTATGTTGAATTCAGGGAATGTAGAAACTCCTGGAACCCATGGTAAGCCTCGAGGTCGTACCTTTTCCATCATGAATGGAATGGCACCAATGTAGGCCTTTCCTTCATGCAAATCGACTTCAAGACCCTTGGGCAGATGCGGTTGCAACATCTTAGGATCAACTTCCCAGTGCATGAATGTCAATTGGCGCCATTCTTGCGATATGGCATAGGGACGAGAGGGGAGCGCAAACGGAACATGTTCCAAAGGAAACGCTTCGCCCATGGTAAAGGCAAACGGTGAATGCGTTTCAACATACGTTATGATGCAGCGTGTCGAAGCAGCGTCATCGATGAAAGCGTTGCAAAAATTCCACCAAGAGGAATGGCAATGACCATGCCTTGACCAGAAAGGAGCGTTACTGAAAAGACTGCAATCATGCCACCACTAAGAGCAACTACTTGCCATACAGGAAGGGATTTCGCTTCACGCTCTAGCATCCATGGTAAGATCATCGTTGCAATCAATGCAAACCATGACCCGAGCAAAAGGAACGGAGAGTAGGGGTGTATGACAAACAAGACCATTGGTCCAAACAGAAGTGTCCAACGTGCCCAATCTAATTCTGGACGTGCTCCATCATCGAATCCGAGCAATGGAAGAAGCAAGACCATCGCCATCATCACTGAAATCCATCCTACTAACCAGAAGGCAGAACGGATCGCTGTTGCATCTGGAGCATCTTGTTGGTGCATCAACCACGATGTGACGATAATCAGTATACCTAACGATACACCTATGCTGAAGGCTAAGGCTCGACTTCGACCATCCCCCACACCTAATTTAGAATCAATATCATGGATTGGCCTGCCGAACACGTGGAGATTGAATGCGACAAAAATCCACATCCACATCATAGCCACTTTGTCGTCTTGATACGGGTCTGACCACCATTCGGTATCGAAGACTGAGGAATCCATGAA
The DNA here is from genome assembly GCA_937892665.1 of uncultured euryarchaeote. Classification (GTDB taxonomy): domain Archaea; phylum Thermoplasmatota; class Poseidoniia; order Poseidoniales; family Poseidoniaceae; genus MGIIa-L2. The sequence continues at coordinate 4,933 of CALBJF010000386.1, forward strand.
GGCCATCGCCAAGTAAGCAAAGCCTGTTAGGATAAGCGGAGATGCAGGTAGAAACTTTCTTTCCCGGTATGTTTCTACACCTTTAGAAGGACCATACATCGACATCAATCCACTGATGACGAGGACTTCTGCAAGCAGTAATGTAACCGCCATCCATTTATCGACCGAAGGACTTGGAATCGGCGTTAATGGGAAATCTTCTGGTGCGATGTAGGCTGAGTCATCAAAGAATAGAGTTGCAGAAACCAACAACATGATCGCTACTGTTCGCTTGAATTTATGCAGGTGTTCATCCTTCCATGTCCCTTTCATCCCTTGGCCATTCCATGCAAACAGAAAGACCAATGGAAGAAGCATCCATTCAACGAGGCCATCTCCTGCGAAGAGAATGTGAAGGCGATCTGTCAGTGAAGAATCCGCTTGAAGATAGGAGACGACTTCCAGGTGGTCAGTATCATGACCGAGTATCGATGACATCCGGAGAGAAAGAATCACTGCTAGAAGTGTAAAGGGTAGCCATCGTAACGCCATCAACAGCCGTTCACTACGGTCTTTGGCAAAGGATTCAACCACTTTTGGAAACAACCAGATGGCAATGGAGCCGAAAAACAACGGCACCAACCATGGCATTTCGTCACCGAGCATGTCTCGACCAGACATCAACGCGATATGATGCTAACGGCGTTCGCAATGCAAAAAGGGGCGAGACTGTAGGGCGGGACATGGGGGCGAGAGAAAGTGAGACCAGCTTGCTCGAACAAGCAGAGATTGCGCCCCTGACTGGATTCGCTCAGTCCCTTGGAATTGCCAAGCAGGATTGGATTGATGTTGCAACGACGCCTCTGCCAGAAACACTGCGTCTTTCGATGCATCATCATGACAAAGATTGGACGCGAGAAAAAATCATTGAAATGGGCGGCAAACAGATTGCTTGGTCGCATGGAAACGAGGCCTATGAGATGCCGTTTGCCCGAGGACAAGCAGCCAGAGATGGAACTCGAGAACTTCTTGCTCTCCTTCACGACACGGGACGCATCACACGCCAAGAAGCAGCGAGTATGCTACCAATTCTTGTTCTCGACCCTCAACCAAATACACTCTTACTCGACCTCTGTGCAGCCCCTGGATCGAAGGCAACACATGCTGCTGAACGAATGGCTCCCACAGGTGTCGTTGTTGCGAACGAACCGATTTCAGGTCGCGTCAATATGCTCGCAAGCAACCGAGGACGACTGTCTCTCGGCAATGTCATTGTCAGCCAACACGATGGCCGTCATATTGGAAGAATCCCAGAACCTGGCTTCGATACGATCGTTGCAGACGTTCCTTGCACTGGAAGTGCAACAGCGCGTAAGAACAAGGACGTTTGGTGGAGTTGGTCTCCACGAGGTGGACGCACAATGTTCCAGTTGCAAGTCGACATCTCAAAGCGAGGCGCTCAACTTCTAAGGCCTGGAGGCGACATGGTCTACTCAACATGTTCACTCGATCCGACTGAAAACGAGGCTGTCATAGCCGAATTACTTCGGCAATGCCCTTGGCTTGAACTGGTTGATATCGATGATTCAAAGGTTGAAGGTTTGACGTGGCATCGCGGATTAACACACTGGGAACAAATCGATGAGGACGGAAACATAGCCGAAGATCGAACATCCGTCCCATTCTACAAACCACAATACGACCCACCAACTGAACAAGAAATTCTCGATGTGTTACCGTATTGCCGTCGACTCTATCCAGCCGATAACAACACGGGTGGATTCTTCGTCGCTATGCTTCATCACAAAGAAGAAGCAACACCACAAGGCGTTGCTCGAACCTTCGTCGACAAGTTAGCAAATCGAAAAGCGGAGAGCGGTTGGGAGCCTCGTCAATTGGAAGCACCTCCAAACAACCGTCATACTGTTCTCCAAGCAAGTGAAGAAGAAATACGGGAAGTTCTCGAACAATGTCAATTGAATCAACCCGACTACTCTTGGTGGAGAAGAGGGAAGCGAATGGCCATTGCACCTCAGATTGTCTATGACCGGATTTGGTCAAAGGAAACCCCCAACAAGCGTGGGAACCGCTGGCCAGGTGGAAGTTTTCATCCATTGCAAGTCCTCCATGTCGGATTGCCTGCCTTTGTTGTCAAGGGTGGTCACTGGCGAGCGCGTCAAGAATCAATACCCTTGATCTATCCACATCTTTCCGATGATATCCTCGTCATCGATGAAGTCATGTTGCAACGAATGTTGCGAGATGAAGTGCCAACTCGCGAAGAATTCGCTGAAGCCTATGATACCGAAATGTCATCTGGAGCCTTGCTCGTTCGTGTCAAGCACTCAACTGGAGACTTGATCATCAGTACATGGTGTGGCACTCGAATCACCTTAATGCTGGATAAGGCAGAACGACGATTGCTTCAGATTCGCTTAGGAATGGAGGAAGAGGAATGAAGCGTTGGCTTTTGGCTGCTCTTGTCCTTCTCCTACCACTTGCTTCTGCATCCACAAGTCTGCATTTGGAATGGGAACTTGGAGAACAAACAGATGTTGAGCATCGATACGTCGAACATTTTCCTGATCAAATCATGGAATGCGGAGAATGCAATGCTACCGATGATGGTGATGTTGTCGTAAATTGGTGGAGGCACAGCGATACAACGGGTTCCAACTGGCCCGATGATGATGCAAATCTTCGCGCGGGAACCAATGGTATCGAAATCGATGAAACATCATCGCTCATCAACGGGAATGGCCAAGACACGCGTCAACACATTGTCGACTTAACAGGAACATTATCGGTTCGTTCAGATTATGAAGACCAATACTACTTCGTCGCAAACATGACCTTTACGCCACAGGTTGAACTTCGAGATGATGCATTGATGCAGATTCTCTTCATTGAAACCAATGCAGCAGACCAACATGGACGAGAAATACCATTTTTGGTTCGAGATATGACGTCGGATGTCGGCTTCTTTACCAAAGCCAACAACACATCATCGGTTGATGTTGAAGTCTCATATGAACACCTCTTTGCGGCGGGCGTTGAACTTTCTGAAGAAGCACATGGATGGCGTGTTGTGTTCGTGGTCCTTGGAGCAGAAGAAAATGCTACAGGCCAACCTAGCGTTATTGCCATGTACGAAACAACAGTTCCAACCTCCACAGAGGAACTCACCGTTCTCGACCACTTGCCTCCGCTTGCAATGATCATCGTGGCTGCCTTCATCATCGGCTCTGTCATTCGGGGATCCCTCAATCAGGAACATGGATTACCAGAGATTCGAGCATTGTGGAAGGATTCAGCAGAACCTGTTGTTCTTGTTGAGATCCTTGCAAAAAAGAAATTGATTACCACTGAGGGCTGTGAAGCAATCGCTCCTTGGAGTATGCGGGGAGGCGCTAAGCGAAGTAAAATCGAACCTGGTGAATCATTAACATTCGAAGTACGTCTCAAGAAATGGCATCCGCAAGGACTCCTGATTTTACTGAAAATGGACGTTGAAGGACTTGGCGGTTGGACCCAAAATATTCGCTTACCTGGTCGCAAAGACGAGGAACGAAGCGTTGAAGATGAAGCCTGATAACGGCCATCTATGCAACTTGATGATACCGACCGAAGACTTCTTGCCGTTCTGCTTGAAGATGCCCGCATCAGTCAACGAGGCCTTGCCCAGCGTATTGGTGTTGCACAAGGAACCATTACCAATCGACTTCGCAGACTTGAAGGACTCGGAGTTATCAAGGGCTACACCGTCTTGTTAGAACCTGAAAGCATTGGTTGGAGTATGACGGTCATCACCGGACTGCGTATCGAAAAAGGTTCGATGATCAATGTCCAACAGAACATTGCAGCAGACCCTCGAGTCTTTGCAGTCTACGACGTAACAGGTGATTACGATTCAATGGTTCTTGCACGCGTCAAAAGCAGAAAAGACCTCGATGATTTAACCAAGACTGTATTCACACTCAAAGGCGTACAGCGTTCGTTTACGCAAGTTGTACTCAATACTGTCAAAGAAGATGGTCGAGTAATTCCGCCTGTTGTCTAAGGCCACTTATCCAATGGTCTTGACTTGTATTTGCCATCGCTTTTTGTTCTTGATGTATTTACTGGACGTGATTTCAACATCGTGCGCAGAGTTAACTGCCATGGTTGAATCCTTCAGCGTCCACTCCATTTCAGTCATTTTATTACGCCAATAAACGCCTGTAATCTTCTTATTCAAACGGAAGACAATGCCTTCGTTTGCTCCCGTTAAGTGGTTAATGACCCTCGCTTGTCGCACCACATCTCCTTCTTGAGGTGCTGATGTTGAAACTGCCTCATTGACCTCGCTATCTTTTCTTTTTTGTTTACTGATGAGTTGAACTTTTGACCAATCATGTAGTTCGGCATATCCAAATGTAATTGTAGCAAGGTCTTCGTAAGGATGTTCCTCATCGCTCATTTCATGCGGATTATACA
>CALBJF010000387.1 GCA_937892665.1 uncultured euryarchaeote
CATGTGCAATTCTAGACAACGACTCTGTCGTCTGTTGGGGAATGAACAATTACGGACAACTTGGAGATAATTCTACAACGAATGCCAAAATCCCTACGTTTGTACATTTGCCAAATGGGTCTAAAGCGACTAAGATTAGTTCTGGTTCTGGACATACATGTGCAACAATTGAGAATGGAAGTTTGTATTGTTGGGGCCACAACAAAAACAGTCGCTTAGGCATTGGTACGAGCGGAGGAGTTCACACAATCCCAATGTTTGTATCGGCAAATCAAAGCATTGTTGAAATTAGTGCTTCAGCGGAACACACATGTGTTCTTTCTGAGAACGGATCAATTTCTTGTTGGGGGCGCAACAATTACGGGCAACTGGGATTGGGGCACACAGGTGAACGAAATACTCCAAACCAATTAGATTGGAACAGCGCTCCTTTTTCATCCATATATGGCCCTGCTCCAATTGAGACATGGGGGGCTGAACAACCCTTGAGAGGACGAGTAACCTCTGGAGAAAATAATGTTTGGAATGTTCGCCTAGAAGTTCCAGACACCATTGATTTAGGAACGTATGATTTAGAAATTACACTTCTAAAAATAGGAGGTATACGGTCAACTCTGATCATAGAGGATGCCCTCCAAATTTCAGAGAAGCCCGCATCAGATGAATTGGATGAGCAAACCATGATGTACATGGCAATAGGAGGAGGAGTGATTGTATTGCTTCTGCTATCTCTCTTATTCAGGAAAAAGAGTGCTAAATCGCCAGATTCCCCAAAAATAAAGAAACGCGAGCCCCGAGATGGTCCATCACAGAAATTCTAGAAGCGTTGGACATGTTGACATTTGGAGTCATACAAAAACAACCTCAATCAAGCGTCGGCTTCATAGTGTATAGGCGGCTGGGTTGAATCGGAGGCAATTCCTCCGGGTGAGTAAATGACTGAAGAAGGGACAATCACTCCAGAAATTCAAATCAATCAACTTGAAGACGCTTTAGCAACGGAAACAGACCGTTTGAAGAAACTCTTTGCAGCATACGAAGCACAAGAAAAAGAGCTTGTAGATACTCGTGCGGAAATCGAAGTTCTTGAGAAAGAAATCATCGATAAAGAAATTGAGCGTGAAGCACAAGAATCACTCATCGCAGAGAAAGATTTCAGAATTCGTGAACTTGAAATGAAGGCTACGAAGGCTGACAAGCGTGTCGAACATCTCCAACCTGCTCTTCAAACAATGGAAGAGAAATATTCTCGTGAGAAAGATCGCCTTGGAAAGGTCTTCGGAATTGCAGAAGAACTTGACAATGACTTGAAACTCGCTGTTACTGAAATGAAGGCCAGAGATGACTGGTATGTCTCTCACATGACGCTCTTCGAGGATCTCAACAAGGCCATCAAGGAACGATATGAGATGATTGAACGAGCAGTTGAATCTGAGCGACAATCACAACACATGTCTCGTGCCTTCACAGAAAGAATGGATGAGATGGTTGAAGCCAGAGCAGAAGAACTGACGAATCAAGAGCCAGAAGCACCTGCTGAAGAGGCCGATGAATCAGAAGAAGTTGTCGAAGAAGCACCTACTGAAGAACCAGTCGAAGAAACTCAAGAGGAAGCACCTGAAGAATCCGTTGAAGAAGAAGTTGCTGAAACTCCAGAAGAACCTGCAACATGGAACGCTGATGTCGATCCATGGGCAGACAACTGAGGTGATTGAAGTTGGGAGGCCTCGCTCAAGGAGGGCATGCTCCTGTTGGTACGTTTTTACTTGCAGGTATTGCAATTCTCTTCGGTGGAATCTATCTTGATTCCTTGTATGGGCTAATGCCTTTAGCAGGGGTTCTCTGCCTCATGATTTCTGTCTTCTTTGCTAATTTCTGGAGAGATCCTGACCGACCTATTCCCCAAGAAGCAGGAATTCTTGTTTCACCTGCCGATGGGCACGTAATGTTCGCTCGAAGAGAGCGACCAACAGGCCGTCGTCCGTCCAAAGAAGAGCTTGACTCATCTTCGATTGAAACCGATGTTCATACTGGCGATTGGTTCCCACAACCTTGCGAGAACCCACTCGATTTCACTACAGAACAACGATTTGAGCCAGCAGATACTCCAGGTCTAGATGATGTGTGGAGAGTTGCAATCTTCATGTCACCACTTGATGTTCACGTCAACCGAGTTCCTTTCAGTTCAACGATTGTTGCTATGGAGCACAGAACCGGAAAGGGACGAAGAAGAGGTCCCTTTGCAGCAGCATTCCGCAAAGAAAGCGAATATAATGAGCGAGTTCGAACGGTTCTAGAAGGCGAAGATGGCGGTCGTATCGAAGTCATGCAAATTTCAGGGGCACTCGCTAGAACGATTGTCCCATGGACAGGTATCGGAGACTCGCTCCGACGTGGCGAACGATACGGTATGATTCGATTAGGAAGCAGAGTCGATGTTCGAGTTCCAGCATCATTGTACACCCCGAATGTAATTTCAGCAGAGGATGGAGATTCTGCTTATCCTAAAGGTCAATTCATCAAAGCAGGATTGGATATCATCTTCAAACCGATAACGGAAGAAGAGTAATCCTAAGAGGTGATATCATGCTAGACCGTCATTCATCAACACTTCTCGGCGGAGATGAAAAGAGTCTGAAAATTCACGATCTGGTCAAAGCTCCTGCAAATACGCCTTGGGCAAAAGAGCGCCAACAATCTTGGGATGCGAGTAAACCAGCCACTGTATATCACACGCCAGAAATGACTGCTGATGGAGAGCCATGCACTGCTGTTACAGTTATTCTAAGAACGAAAGGATGCCATTGGTGGTGGTCTTCTGGATGTACGTTTTGCGGATATTTTAACGATACACGTGATGACGTAACAAGCGACGACCTTCATGCACAATGGAATGAAGCGAAGAAAAAGTACAATGATTTTGAAGGTCATTCAATGGTCAAGGTCTACACTTCAGGTTCTCTTCTTGAAGATCGTGAAATCCCGGTCGATTTCCAAGAAACCGTTCTAACAGATTGCCATACACTTGGAAAAGAATTGATTGTAGAAAGTCGTACAGAACAATTGACAGACGAAAAACTAGCATGGGCATCTGCACTGAACCCATCATTCACTGTGGCTATTGGCTTGGAAGCATACGACGACGAAGTCCTTCGTTTCCACGTCAACAAAGGATTTTCTGTCGCTTCTTGGGACAGAGCGGTCGAGCGTCTCGAAAAATATAATTTGAGAATTAAGACATATTTGATGTTCAAACCACCGTTTATGAGTGAAGCTGATGCTCTGGATCATTGCATTAAGTGGATTGAATCCATAGCAGAACAAAGCGATGAAATTTCAATTAATCCAATGAATATTCAACGAGGGACAGTCATTGATCGTCTCCATCGCCATCAAGAATACAGACCTCCATGGCTTTGGTCATTGGTTGAACTCATTCAGAAGAGTCATCATATCGTCCATCCAAAGGGCGGAATGAATGGTGATGAAGACCAGATATCTCGTCTTATTATTCATCCAACTGCTGGTGGTAAGATCAGAGGCTCTCATAACTGTGGCGAATGCGATCCTGAAGTCGTAGCAGCAATCGAGAGATACGCTGTTTCAGGTTCGCTGGACGAATTTACAGGTCTTGACTGTGAATGCAAATCTCTCTGGCGCAAGGAATTAGAAAACGACCGAACAATCCCTGTTCCACTAGGAACTTCTCGACCGCGAAGAGGGTCGATTATCGAAATGCTCCGCTCCTCTTAGAACACCAAATATACGGTCTTGTTCGATGGATGACTTAGTGAACGTTTATCACCACGTTTCAAGTCGCAAACATGTCCATCTTGGATTCATTTAGGTGATGCAGTGTCGAACAGTACAGAACTCCCCGACGCAGTCATAGGAACTGCGGAACCGTCGTCCAGTCGAATTATGTTGGTTTTGCTCTCTGTAGTAGCCATTGGTATGTTCGGCCTCTTTAGTACAATTTTTGGATGGGATAACATTCCAGTCATCGGAGATATCGTTCCATTAATGTCAAATCTTGGCGGTTCGGGAATCTGGTACTATCTTCTCGGATTTATCATTGGAATTGGAGCAATTGCCTCCACTTTAGCGGGAGAGGTAATCTCGAAGTAGGTGATTTGAATGGAAGCAGTATTTATCGCACTATTTTTCTTCTTTACCGTTGTTGGATTTTCAACGTACTATCTCCAGAAAGGAATCGGTACTATGGCCGATCCAATGCGCCAATTTGGGTTATTCCTTCTCAACAAAGCCCCAGCAGGTATTGTTGATTTGTTCAATGACGAAAAGGGCAATGGAGCAAAGACTTGGATGAATCTAGGAATGATTTGGCTGACTCTTGCAGGTATCGGAACGTTCCTTTCTCTCTGGCATGATTATGACCCAAGAGCCCTCGACTCTCTTGCGAGTATCGGATGGGCATATGACGACGGCAGCGCCCTCGCCACCTTTGTCAACGCAACTCTAATCACAGGTCTTTTCTCTATTCTCCTCGGTGGCGGCCTTATTGCCGTTGCTCGAAGCGGCGCAGGTAAAATGGCCAGTGAGTCAAATGCGAGTCTGACTGCTCTTCTCTTCAGCGTACTTACTGCCGCAGCTCTTCTACTTCCAACAATTCTCGGCCTTCTGGCTGACCTTAGCGCGGAAAATGAAACACTTCTCCAGGATTTATTCATGCATTCTCTGCGGGCATTCATCATCATTGCAGTTATGATCAACGTTCTTCTCACAGTTGCTCAACGCAAGGGTGAGACGATTCAGGCAAGTAATTGGTTTGTCTTTATGGCTCTTGCATCGTTCATCTTCGGTTCACAATTCCGGTTCTTTGGTGAGTTAGCTGGCTCCACACAAGTTGTCTGGCTTGGTGAAAGAATGACTCAATCATGGGTTATGATTTCTCTTTTCTTTGCAGTTGCATATCATCTCGTTCCACGTGCGGCAAGCCGTCCGATCTGGTCCGATTCAATGACTAAAGCAAGTATGCTCCTTCTCTTCTTTACACTTCCACCGTTCATGATGTCCTCAGCCGATGCAGGCACACTACTCGAGAATCTCGGTGCTATTCTGATGACGCTTGCACTGCTACCTATCTTCGCAGGTTCAGTCAATATTATCATGACTGCAGCAGGAAACGCCACTGGCGTAGTTGCTCGACCAGG
>CALBJF010000388.1 GCA_937892665.1 uncultured euryarchaeote
CTGATTCTCAAGAACGTTCCATAGCCCAATTTAGAATACGTCAACTAACGGGATTGGATGAGTTAGAACGTAGATATTTCCTGAATTAATTTTGGTATACGGCTGGATTCAGCTTCGATTAAGGAGAGCCATGCAGAATCAAGTAATTTTGTAGCAATATCTCTTAATTCGGAACTTGTCGTTCTATCAGATATATCGTCGATAACAATCGTGTCAATGCAACGAACTAAAATTTCAATTTGTTTTGAGGATTTATCGTGTAAGAAATGCAAACTTCTCCTAGCAACAAAGAGCTCACATGCTATCACTTCAGATGAGCGTTGAACTGCCTGAAGTAAATTCCAACATGCAGTTGCTCCCATGCTCACATGATCCTCTTGGCCTGCGGATGTTGTGGTCGAAAAAGCAGTTCGCGGTGATGCATGGCCGTGCAATTCTCCAAGTGAAGCACCAGCAGAATATTGAACGATCATTAAACCGGATTCAAGCCCTGCATCTTCAGCCAAAAAAGGTTTGATTGCCAGGCGATTTGGGTCAAGCATCTGGTCGATTCTTCTCTCACTAATTGATGAAATCTCGAATAAAGCCAAGGACATTGCATCCGCTGTTAATGCAAGTATTTCCCCATGGAAATTACCTTGAGATATTATTTCATGGCGCCCAGGATTGGATATATCAGGGAATATAAGTGGATTGTCTGTTGCAGAATTCAATTCCGTATGAACCACATCGTTCAATCGCTGTAGGGTTTCTGAAACTGCACCATGGACTTGTGGAATGCAACGAAATGAATACGGATCTTGGACTCGATTACAATTTTTATGTGTTGTAAGTATAGTTGAATCCTCCAAAATAGAACGTATTCTATTCGAGACAAATATTTGACCAGGATGTGGCCGAGCGTGATGTACTCTTTCATCCATTGGTGTTATTGTGGACTCTGTTGCGTCAAGAGACATGCAAGCAACAAGATCAGAATACGTCAGGAGGTTCTTGAGCCGCTCTAATGCGAGACAGAGGAATCCTGTCATTTGGCTGGTTCCGTTGATTAACGAAAGACCAT
>CALBJF010000389.1 GCA_937892665.1 uncultured euryarchaeote
CTGCGATTGAAAACCATCTGAATGAACTTGTTGGATTTGATGAGATGTCTCTTTCGATTCGAACAGTAAAACTCGATGCTATGGAACAAGCCGAAGCATCGTCAGGGGTATTGTCTGCAATGTTCCTTGTGTTTGGATCGTTTACGATAGCAGCAGGAGTCCTTCTTGTCGTGACTATCGTAATGATGTTGGTCGATGTTCGACAAAAGGAGTATGCAACCGTTAGAGCACTTGGATTCACACGATCTGATTTACGATACATGACCATGATCGAAGGCTCAATAGCAGCATTCTTTGGATGCGGGATTGGGTCGTTACTCGGCATGGGGCTTGCTTGGTTCATTGGAATCGGCTTTTCAAGCGTCTTTGCCAATGCAGGAACGGACGTGTTTACCTTCCATGTTGATTCATCTTCTCTGGCTTCAGGCTGGTTCTGGGGTTTCCATCTCTCAATACTGACATTGTTCTTTTCGGCTCTTTGGTCGTCTCGTTTAATCATCGTTCATGCGCTAAAGAGTGTTCCTCAACGGATTCCCAGACACGTCCCATGGGGGATATACATCTTCTTGATCGTCATGGCTGGAGCGGCATTGGGGAGCATAGGATTGTTCTTCATTGGAGGGCAAGGTGTTGCTCACTCGATGTGGATTTTGTTTGGTTGTAGTACCATTCTCTTCACAATGCCAATACTGTTTTGGGTTATTCCTGTCCTTCGAGCACGTCGTAAAACCGATGGCACGTTACCAGTATTCAGAGAGGCTCCTCGTAGAACGATTGGTTGGAGTGGTGTCGCTTTATTGGTGTGGACCGGATTGCCGTCATCACTCGATCCCGTACGAACCGATTTGATTCCAAATGAATTATCCTTTATTCTGATTGGTCTCGTGCAAGTGTTGGCGGGTGTGTTTGTCTTAGCGGCTCTTGCTCCGACGATGATACGCGGGTTGTTGCGTCTGCCAAAATTATCCAGCGGCCCAGTTCTTCCAGTAGCGTTATCGTATCCGCTTCAGAAACCTCTGCGAACCGCCGTGGTGATGGGTATGTTTTCGATAACAGTATTTTCTGTAATCGTTCTAAGTGGCTATACACTGCAATTTGATAATTATTCCAGTTCGTTTGTCGAAGAATCAGAAGGTGAGTTTGAGTTGATGCTTTCCTCTTCAAGGTCAAGGCCTCTGCAACTCGAAGGTCCAGTTGATGAATGGGGATTAGAGAATTCCAATATCGAGCAAATCGATGCGGTGGGACGGGTGTATAGAGCCCAGGCTTTCCTAGAGAACGGCGAAGAAACGCGTTCCCCTTACATCCTAAGAGGTGTGGATCAGGGCTTTGTTGATCACGGTGGCATCTCACTCCACATTTGGGATGAAGGGCTTGGTGATTCCTCAGAAGAAGCGTGGATTTCTATGTATCAGAGAACAGACGTGGTTTTCGTAGATGCTTCATTTGGTCTTGAGTCATCTCTTGACGGAACCTCGATTGGTATTTTTCCTGCCAAAGTTGGTGAAAACATCACAATTATCGATTCAAAACAACCGAGTCATCGCCGTGTTGTGACAGTTGGCGGTATTCTTGAACAATCATCGTATTTGTTTTCCGCAGGTGTGTGGATGCCGTCAGAACC
>CALBJF010000390.1 GCA_937892665.1 uncultured euryarchaeote
AGTCACAATGTTCGAGCATTCCTGCAGCCTCAGCGATGTTCTTTAGGGCTACTTGCCCCCAATTTCCTCTTGCTTTTACAGAGCCTCTCAGTGCAGTTGATAATTTGACATTTGTATCTCGTAAACTCGTCGTTTGTTCTTGCAATCCTTCAACCATTCGCTTGATTCCATGGTAAGCTCCTTCTCTGTTCTTCTCCATTTCAGTAGTTGCCTTTTCCAACTTCTCGAGATGATCTTTGATAGGGGAAACAAGTAGTTCAACCTCTTTTTTACGTGCATCATAGTCCTTTCCTGCTTCGGATTGAACCTTTCCTAATCGCTCTTCAGCAAGTCTGAGGAAATCTTCTGAATTTTGACGAGCAACAGTCGCTGCCACACTTTCCATTTCAGCGACTAGTGTCTGCTTATTGCCTAGGGCAGCTTGTGTTTCTGCTTCGGCAAGAACAAGTTGAGTTGAAAATTTTATTTTAGCGAGAAGCCAGCCTATTCCAAGGCCCAGACTGCTTCCAATGAGTACTAATGCGATGGTTAACGGTTCTGACATGAAAACTACTTCTGCCGAGAGTTCTTTAAGACGTCGATTTTAGAAGCCCTCTCGATTACGCTCGATTCGCTACTCCTGTCTCTGCTAAGTTCATAAGCCGTCGAAGACCGAGTTTATTGTAGGGATGCCTCATATGTTGAACATTACAGCCCGTCAAGAACTGATAACTAAGATACTCGATACCCTCATGATCGTCATCGAAGATGCCCGGTTTGATTTTGCAGAAGATGGTCTAACGGTACGAGTTGTTGATTCATCGCACGTTGCGATGATCAAATTGACGGTGGATGCTGCAGCTTTTGACGGATGGGAACTTGATTCTAAACAAATCGGATTGGAGATGAAGAAAATTCGAGAAGTAACATCTCTCGGTTCAGTCGGCGAACTCATAGAAATGACACACAAGGAAGGTGGAGATTTCACAATGAGTTTGGGCAAGATTGTGCGTAACCTACGTCCTCTCGATAATTCAACAATGGCCTCACCCCCATCTCTACCTAAACTGGATCTCCCATGCAAAGTTGTCATGAATGGTTCAGAACTTGGTCAAGCCCTCAAAGCGGCAAAGCAAGTTGGAGATTTGGTTAACTTTAGCATTGATGAATCTTCATTCAAAGTACATGTTCGAAACAGTACAGACTCTGTCGACATCTCATTCAATAAGGATGAAGTCGAAGAATTAGTTTGTAGTGGAGCTGCTCGTAGCCAATACAGTCTGACATATCTCGAACCATTGTCTCGACGCTTCGGCCCTCAAGACAGTGTTACAATGCAATTTGGAGAAAACTTCCCATTGGCAATGAACTTCTCATTCGAAGACGGTGCTGCTGAAGTCGATTACTTCCTTGCACCACGTGTTGAAAGTGATTACTGATTCAGTATTCTCTCCATCCGTGACCACAATCTTTGCATGTAAGCATTCTTGTTTCTGGTTCATCAGATGATCGAGTTTGTTCAAGATAAAAGTAGACTTCCGTACAATCGCATTTTGGGCACATATAGGATTCAGTCGATAAGACACCTTTTCTCTGGTCTGAATCTTTGATAATATCGTATTCTCTCTTTTCTGCCTTTGTTGTTGTTTTAGTTTTGGAGAGGTCGATTTCTTTACCCTGCACCTTCATTTTCACATTTGCAGGTCCAGTATAGCCACATTTGTAGTTGGTGCACGTGATGTCACCTGAGGGACTTGGGAAAGATAGTGTACCGCATTCTGGGCAAAACATAACCGGCCATCGACCTTCATCATTTAATCATAATGGTTGGGTCTTAGCAAATTGTATTTTCTTCGAGGAATAGAATCGTTTTCCAGTAGGCAACAACAAGGTTGAATTTGAAGACACCTTCCCATGGGGTATGTGGCTCTGGTATTCTTGGCAATCTGCGGCCGTCGTGAACGAAAATGGTGACTTTCTTGACATCGAAGTAAACGACGGAAAATTTTCAGTTCAGGGTGCTAAAGAACGCTTGCAGTTAATTGCTAAGGGTCAATTGCCCCCAGAAGCTAAACTTCTTTCGGAGAGGTTTCCAGAAGCCAAACCTACACCCCATGGTTCAGAGAATCTCCCCGACGCGAATTATCCACTCCCAACAGACGAACAACAAATGTCTGCAGATACAGCGGCATTGTCGATAGCCGAAGAAGGCGTAGCGATGTCTGCTGGTGATCCTGATCGCCGCCTTGAACACCTCCTGCGGGCGAGTGATGAACTTCGAACACTTCACCTTACCATGGAAGCAAGACTCGTTGAATGGATTGGACTCTTCCTGCCAAGTGCTCGCTTTGAAGGAGATAGAAGTGGTCTTGCCAAGTCGATGGTAGAATTGACATCATTATCCGAATTAGCAATACTTCTTGATGTTGAACCTGCATATGATGATCCATCCTCTTCAGAATGGAATGCGCTTCATGATTGGGGCTGTATGGTCGCAAATCAGAGAAGACAACTTGACCGATTGGAACACGCTATCCGTGAATCCACAGAATCTCATCTTCCTTCTGTTTCTGCACTTGTTGGACCTATGTTGGCTGCACGTTTGTGTGTTGAGGCTCATGGCCGAGCACGATTCGCCCGATTGCCAGCTGGAACAGTTCAGGTACTCGGAGCTGAGAAAGCATTCTTCAGTCACATCAGAAGTGGAACCCCTCCTCCAAAGCATGGGCACATCTTCATGCATCCTTGGATTTCACGATCACCTCGTTGGGTACGTGGTAAAATTGCTCGAATGCTTGCGGCTAAAATTAGTATTGCAGCAAGAGTAGATGCGTTCGAAGGTACTCCTTGGGGCGATGATGAAGTGGATGAAATCGAAGCCAAGGTCACTGCGATTCGAAATGAATTCCCCCACCCCCCGCGTCGTTGAGGTGATTTTATGGCTGGTTCAAGGAAAAAGCGCCCACTGTCTCATTCAGTCCTACAAGAAGGACGGAATCTGTGGACTGTAAATGCAAATCCTGGAGTCGCCGTACGAGGGGAATCTCTTCGTAAATTCCGAGGTGTTGAGCATCGAAGATGGGATCCGAATCGATCAAAACTTGCTGCAGGTCTTTTACGAACGAGAAAAGATCCATCGATGTTGTTGCCTGAAGAAGGAACCACAGTTCTCTATCTCGGTGCAGGACATGGCACGACAATTTCTCATCTTCACGACCATCTTTGTGGTCAAGATAACGAATCACGAGGGCGACTTGTTGCCGTTGATTTAGCACCGAGATGTCTTCGAGACCTCACCTATCTTGCTCGCCAACGTCCAGGCTTGGTTCCTTTTCTAGGTGATGCTCGGAAATACGATACTTGGGGCGTTCTTGTTCCATCAAAGGTCGATTGGTTATTCCAAGATGTAGCACAAGCAGGACAAGTAGACATATTCTTGACAGCCACAAAGCGCTTCTTAGCAAAAGGTGGGATTGGTTTACTCTCTCTAAAGGCTGCAAGTGAACGTCAGCAAGATGGGAATGAAAGTGATGTTTTTGCTAAAGCATTTGATCAGTTAGAGGAGCATGTTGAAGTCCTTGAACACATTAATCTGACTGGGTTTGAAGATCAGCACGCCCTGTTTGTCATTCGTATGAGGTGATTTTCTGCCTGAATTACCAGAAGTTGAGACCGTTCGAGGCGGTTTAGAGCAAGCAATGGTTGGCAGGAGGATTACGAAGGTCATACTTCGAAGAGAAGGTCTCAGGTTTCCATTTCCATCTGACTTTGAACGAAACATAACAGGTACTCGAGTAGAATCGATTCGCCGAAGAGCAAAATATCTCCTTATCGATTTAGATGATGGGCGTATCATTCTTTCTCATCTCGGAATGTCGGGCCGATATACTCTCTTCAATGATGCGAAAGTGAAAACTTATTCTCAAACAGAAAACGAGGTGTCACGCTTTGGTTCAGCGACAGGTTTCGATGGACGTCATGACCATGTGGAATTCCAATTTGACGATGGTAGTGTTGCAGTATACACAGATCCTCGACGTTTTGGAATTATGGATTTAATTGATATTGGTGAAGAGGAAATCCACTTTCTGCTTGAAAACCTTGGACCAGAACCGCTCTTAAATTGGGATGCAAATCAACTTGCAAAGGCCTTGAAGAATAAATCGACAAATATCAAAGTAGCATTACTCGATCAACGAGTTGTTGTTGGAGTGGGGAATATATACGCATGTGAAGCACTTCATCGCTCAGGAATTCACCCAACTCGAAGCAGTAAAACACTTGTCCGTAAAGATGGAAAACCAACTGCAAAACTCTCACTTTTGGTCGAGAAAGTGGTTGAAGTTCTCCACCAAGCTGTAGAAGTTGGAGGAAGTTCTCTCAATGATTTTGCTGATGTGAATGGTACGTTAGGGTACTTCGGCCATCATTTCCAAGCCTATGACAGGGAAGATGGGCCCTGTCTGAAAGAGGGATGTGGAGGGACGATTGAACGAATTACGCAATCTGGACGTTCTACGTTCCTTT
>CALBJF010000391.1 GCA_937892665.1 uncultured euryarchaeote
GAAAACTGATTTATTTTTATTGAGAAATCCATTTGTAGGTTCGAGCACCTTCATCGTTTCCTTCTCCGCTTATACTTACCAGAGCGAATTCGCCACGTGGAGGCACAACACTGTTCTCTTGCAAGCCTTTGTGTAGATTCTCATAGGTTATTTCGTCGATTGCAACACGTCCAGCAAGACGTTCAAAGAGTTGCCATCGAGCAACGACTTCTCGCCATTGTGGTGCAACCTTTCCTTCGAAGACTTTCGCTTTCGCTCCTGAGCCATATCCGCAGAGTCCGAACAATTCGCCTTCAAGGCTCGAATTATCTTCGAGATCGGATTCAAATGTTGACATCAGAGCAAGGAAAATTGATCCAGTGTATTGATTTCCAATGAGGCTTGAAGCACGTTGACCTTTCTCGATACGTTCTTTGTGGAATTGGAGGTATTCTTGGGTTTTCGAAATTGCTCTCCGATAGCCATCCATTTCTTTTTCCCATGCCATAACGGCTTCGGAATCGTTAGAAATTGGTTTGTCTGGCTGTTCCCCTATCTGTTCAACAACATTTGGCCACATGTCTGTGTCGATTCGATCGTGTCGAAAGACATCAGGGAACATCCGTTTTGCTTGGAATGCATAAGGCAAGTGCATAATGATTCGAGACCATTGTTGAGTGAAGCGAGTATCGAGTTCAGGATCCCAACGCTTCTGTTTGACTGCCTTTTCAGTGAAGTTGTAGAACGCTTGACGGACAGCTTGCTGGTAACAGCGATTTGAGAATTGGCCATCAAAGACGGGTTCATCACGATGGACATTAACAGATTCTTCACCATGAGCGAAGATTCCTAGACGACGAACTGTGGATTCAGGAAGGTGCTTGACCATTCGCTCAACAATTCCGTTCTTGAGAGATTGTCCAGTTTCTTGAGCGAGTTGCATGACGTTTGTAATGACACTTCGAAGGCTAACATTTCGTCGCGGTTTGAAGAAATCATGTACTGGAGTCGTTGAGACACCCCAGCAATCTGGAATTTCGAGGAGTCTTGGATTCTGACGGATAAGAAGTGCTCCACCGCCAGCACCCTGTGTGTATTCCCCACTTGATTCAAGATCATATTTTGCATTATCAGAGAAGATAACAACTCCAACTCGCTCATCTTCGGGTGTTGAGCGTGCAGCCCAATCGAGTGTTGTGTGTAAGGCGTCAACAGCCCCTATGCATGCAAATGTCATATCGACGACGTCGCAATTTCGAAAGCAATCTTCTCCAAAACGGTCTTGATAACGTTGAGTAAGCATATCAAGAATGTAGGTTGCAGTTGGTTTTGCACCGTCTAAAGCAGATTCTGTGCCAAGATACATTCTTCCAATCGTTCGTGGGTCGATGGCATTTCGATCGATTAAACGCATGACTGCCATGGCGCCCATTGTCGCTGTATCTTCGTGAACATCAGGAATAGCCATTGCTTCTAATCCGAGTCCTTTGTTCAATTTACCATAGTCTGCGCCTCTCATTTCTGCGAAGTCTCGCATGTCCATGTAAAGACGTGGAAAATGAATTGCCACATCGTCAATCCCAACTTTGACCATGGCTAACCGCTGAATTTACTCTATTTATAGAGTGGTTATGATTCAAGAACGTCCAACTTGAGTTTATCTACGGTCTGGAGCTGTCCCGTCAAGAGATGCTTGCACGTCTGTAGGGACGCTGATTTCTTGTCGTGCCCAGAGGACATCATCAATGCGTAATACAGCCACGGAAGCTTCACTTGCTCCAGAGATTGCTTGTTCAAGAACGCGGGAAGGTTCAACAACTTCGCATTCGAACATATTTTCAGGAACTCTCGAAAGAACGTTTAATCCGATTGAATCATCATTTTGTGTTGATTGGAGCGAAACGATTTGCAAGAGCGTATCGATTGG
>CALBJF010000392.1 GCA_937892665.1 uncultured euryarchaeote
CGGAGACAATTTTTCTGACTTCATTTCTGTTCACGGCTATTTCGATAACGGGCTCGTTGCTGTGAATGCGTTCAATGCAACAACAAAAGGCTCAAAATTAGCGGATACGGCCGATATTCGTAAATGGAATTTTTGGGATGGAAGAGCAGAAATGCGTAGCTTGCATGTGGGAGAATTCTTCGCCCCTAATCGCACTCAGACAATCATTTTGGTGTCAGATGATGAGAACGATGCAACCGAATTGACTTATGATGCGGCCACAAAGACTCTCAATCCGAACATCAATAAATTCCGAAATCTTTCAGAGTTTTCTGTACCAGGAGATGTTGATGGTGACGGCGATATTGATTTCATCACACCAAAAACGATGGGTTCGAACATTCTTGTCAATAACGGGCAGACGTGGACTCAGGTTCAAACATACGATCAGATAAACACTGATAATGCGAGTATTGCAGATCACAATAACGATGGAAACCCATCGTTCTTTTTACCCGACCCAGGATTTGGAGACAACAACCCTGCCACGGTTGAAGGCGATATTGGGTTTAGATCAATTGGTGTTGCAGGTATTGGAATTCCGGCATTAAATCCTCTCACACCGTGGTCTCAACCGCGGGATATTCACTTCGCAGATGTCGATGCAGATGGACTGATGGAACAATTCGTTCTCGCTGGAGAGGTAACCCAAGGAATCTTCATCGGCGCTTGGCATAACCTGTCAATGGATGTTGATGTTGACAGCAATATCGATCTCTGGGCAGAGGGTTACTCAAGCAGTACGATTTCCAATATCGGGGTTCTGACGCTCACTGATACGAACGACATCATACGAGACTCACTTTCACCTCGTATCCCTGCCTATCCTGGGCTTTCGGACGGATACGGTGTTGAAATGGTCAATAACATGATGTCGCTTACGAGCAATTCCAACGGGACTGCTAATCTTACTGATTTGGATATCGCCTATGATATCGCATTTCAAGTTACAACCAGTGCTGGAACCCTTGGTTCACTAAGTAACTCTCTGAATCAACAAATGCTTGCAGGAACAGGAGCGTTCACTGTGATATTGCCAGTTGAAACTTCCAAAGCCGGTAGTTTCGATGTTACTTCATTCAGTGCAAACTACACCCTTGGTGCACCGAATCTAGCCTTACCCCCCACGCCTGCCTTATCCATTCAATTGCTTACTGAAAATCATGTAACCATAGAATGGCAACAGTTGTCCACCTACGGGCCGGATTTACAATCGTTCCAAATTTTCAAAATGTCCTCATCAACAGCATATGATTGGACCACACCACATGATATTGTGGTTGGTTCGAATAACTACACCGACACCCAAGTTGACATCGGTTCAACCTACGGATATGTTGTACGTTCAACTCACACTTATGGAGTCATAAGCAACCTATCTCAATCTTTGACAGTAACTATACCATACCCTTCGGCGCCGGAAAATGCAACGAACGTTCAACTCATCGATCTCGATATGGGGGCTGAAACCAATCCCCTGCGAGCTTCTTGGAACCTAAGCGCAGATTCATTCGTCGAAGAATATCTTGTTTATGTTTCGAATATGAGCCTTGATTCATCGACAGAAACTTCTGTTGAATTTACCTCAGAAAAGAATTTCAAATTGGGCGATAGAACGTATTCTCCAGTTGCAACACTTGCAAATTCAACAACATCCTATGACATCTCAGTCATGTCAGATTACACTGATTCAAGCGGAAGTGTTTCGGGAGATGCAATCGAAGACACATCTCAGTATTGGGTTGCTATTGCCGCTGTAGACATCTATGACAATGTGTCCCTTCCTCTTCCATTCGCTGGTCCGACTGTTTCCTTCAACAATACCTATCTTCAAAGCAACTTAGACATCAAAGTAACGACAGGAAATCCCAATCAATACCTCGTATCTACCCAACCCCTCAAGATTGAGATTAATGCAACTGTTGAGGACGGAATTGGGT
>CALBJF010000393.1 GCA_937892665.1 uncultured euryarchaeote
GTGGACACTGCCGGTCGAATGCAAAACAAAACCAATCTGATGAAAGAATTGGAAAAGGTTCGACGAGTTGCAAACCCACACCTTGTGTTATTCGTTGGAGATGCCTTAGCCGGGAACGACGCTGTTGATCAGGCGAAAATGTTCCAAGAAATGATGAAATTCGATGGAGCAGTACTCTCGAAGATGGATACAGACGCGAAAGGTGGAGCTGGTTTATCAATCGCTTACGCCACTGGACGCCCAATCGTCTTCGCAGGTATCGGGCAGGGGTATGATGACCTTCTACAGTTCAACCCAGACTGGCTTTTGGATGAAATGTTCTCATGAGGTGATACGATGTTCCAAGACGATGAAACAGAACGATTCTTTCAGGTTGTCCACCTTTTCCAACGAACTGCTATGGTCAATATTGGTCTCATAGAACATCCAGAAGGCGGACCGAGATTCAATTTTCAAGAAGCAAAAGAGGCCATAGACATTCTTCGAATGCTGAAGAACAAAACAGAAGGAAACCTCGATAATTCTGCAAGGGCTATGCTCGATGGTGTTGTGAGTGAATTACAAATGCAATTCATGAATGCTCCTAAGCGCAAGAAAGCTATGGATGAGGATATTGCCAATATGGAAAACGTCCGTCAGACCTTCAATAACCCCCGAACCGCACCGGTTGAAGATATTACTAGCGAAGAATGAACATTTTCAGCAAATTCCATCGGTTGATTGATGAGCAAGAAACAATTCAGGTGAATTGGTTGCGATGTCTTACGTAAGCGAAGTTTCTTCCGATGACGCCCCAACAGTGCTCATTGTTGACAACAATCAGATGTCGATTATGAGGCTGAAAGAGGTCTTTCGTAAGCGAGGCTTTGCTTTAGTCGTCTGCGAGGATGGAGACGAGGCAGTAGACGAATACATCCGCATCAATCCTGAACTCGTGGTTATGTCCCTTGACATACCATCACTTGATGGCCACTTGGCAGCACTCGAGATGCGGGAACACGGAGGAGACTCCAGGATTCTCTTTATTGCTCCAAACAGACTATCTGATCTCGCTGAACAAGCCACATTCTCGGCGGGAGCTGTAGGATGGCTTACAAAACCAGTAACTCAATCACAGTTGGATGAAATTTGGGACGAAGTATTAGGCGAAATACCAGAAGCACCAGGCTTAGAAGATTTAGACCAGTTATATCCAGAAGATCGAATTAAAGTGGAACCCGATGAAGCTTTACCTGCACTCCCAGTTCTTGCTGAACTTCCGCCTCTGGAAGAACTTCCTCCGTTGGAAGCGACCCTTTCACCAGATACGCCTGCAGCGAAACCAAAGAAAAAGAAAGGCCTTCGTAACTTTTTGATTCTACTTCTCCTTATTGGCGTTGGTGCGGCGGCTGCGTACCAACAAGGCCACCTCGATGGACTATTGTAACTGCCTTTGTTGAACAATAACTCGAGGTTGATGCTGAACAGGCTGAACAAATTGTCCTTGCATTTGGACAAGTTGACCTTCTTGAATAACAGAACCAGCAGGCGCTTGTATTGTTTCTTCTCTTCGATAGGTATTGGTTGTTAGGAGCGACGGGTCACCTCGTGCGATTTGCCCATCAAGCCTTCTAGCATTCCAATATCCCCAATAAACTAAGGAGAGAAGGGCTCCAAAGAAAACCAATCCTAGAAAGAACATGAGGACGCTCATGGTTATCTCTCCAAAAGTCCTTTCCAAGAGGCTTGAGCGTACTTAGACGCTTCAGCAGCAGGGTCGTTCTTTGCATGAATTCCAGAACCTACAATGATACAATCCGAACCTGAAAGAACTGCTTCGTACGGGTCACCATAACGTTGTCCTTTGGCACCGTCTCCGGTTGCTAGATTTATTCCGGGAGTCCAAATCAATTTTGAATCTCCAACTAATGTTCTCAACTCGGAAATTCCAGCGGGGTTGCTTCCATTTCCAATAAATCCGAATACACCTGGATGTTTCGAACCATGTTCTGCAACGGTTGCGGTGTAGGATGGAACGAGCAGATTGCCCCGACTTGACATCTGTGCAAGAAGCAGAACTCCTCCAATGCGGCCTTTACCTTGCCATGCGGATTGTAAACCATCAACAATATCAGGGCCACTGATGAGGTGGGCGGTTACAAGGTCAGACCAACCCGCAATATTGTAGAGTCCAAGCATTTGTTTTTCGCTGATTTTACCAATATCAGCAAATTTACGGTCTTCAAAAATGAGGAGTCCGAGAGTGTTAGCCTTTTTACAAAACGCTCCCCAGTCTTCTGGAGTCCAGTCATCAACCATGTCGACATGCGTTTTCAATGCGACAATAAAGGGATGTACTGCATCGAGTAGATCATTCAATTCTTTCATTGTTGGACGATCAGCAGCCAGACAGACCAGCGATTGTTTCTGCGCAGCAAGATGCATGTATTGTCGAGCCATTGGGAGGGTTGCAGAATCCCAACGTTCTTTCCAAACACTTTCAGGCTCCATAGTAACTCCCAACAGGTGGTATCAATCATAGTTTACGGAAGATACACAAATCGTTTATGCAACCATGTGGAGGGATGAACATGACGCAGAGGCGCACCATCAAGGCGATGCTTCTCGTAGCGTTGTTGTTGAACGTCCTCTTGGCTGGTTGCTTTGGTTCTCCAGAAACAGTATCCCAAGACGAGAAACCTTCTTCGAATTATCCTGATATTTACGAACGCCATACCCTTGAATGGAACTGGACTGGTTCATATTCTAGAGTCCTTGAGGATGGACCGCACGAACCACTTCCTGTTCAAGAAGCAACAATTGATGTTGACACTTCAGGAACATGGGAAGGCGGGCCTGAATCCGCAGAAGTTCACCTCTCATACTGGCTTCCTTCCAATACAGAAATAGGAGATCAAGTTCCGGTTATTGCCGTCATCAGCCCATATTTTTCTTATGGCCAACAAGGGAGCGAATCATCCCCAACAAATGTCGTTAGTGCAGGGCGAGGCGAATTTATCTATGACAATTTCATTCCTCACGGGTATGCCTTGGCTCAGGTTGCAGTCTTTGCAACCGAGGAGAGTACTGGTTGTTTTGATTACAGAGGTGACGGGGAAGGCCAAGGAATTCACGCCGCAGTTGAATGGCTTGGAACCCAGAATTGGAGTAATGGAAATGTTGCAATTTATGGGAAGTCCTACGAAGGAGCAACCGCATGGGAAGCAGCAGCACAAGGTAGTTCACACCTCAAGACGATTGTTCCAATTTCAGGAACGACAGCACTTGGGCCGCTTCTCTACAAGAATGGAAGCGCAGAAGCCCGCAGTCAAATCATGCACTCGAATTATGGCGGATCAATTCTGGATTATGATGCAGATGATTTAGACAACATGTGTGCAGACGTAGTTGAAGGATTCATAGCAGGTCCAGCACGGTATGGTCTAGGAGAACTTGACCCCTACATGGATAATTATTATGACGAACGCAGCCATATCGACAAAGCCCTTGGCAAATATAACGGGAGTATCTACTGGGTTCAAGGTTTACAGGATTGGAACGTCGATCCACATCAAGTCTTTGGAGGCCCACCAGGAACAAATTGGTACCAAGCCTACATTGACGCAGGTTACGACGTAGCAGGCATGATCGGCCAATGGGAGCACAACTATCCAGATCAATGGTCAAAGCATAACAATCAGGAATCAGGATATGGCGGAGAAGCGATTCAGAACATGACTCGATGGGATTGGGGCCAAGATCTCTTTGAATGGATGGAATACTATCTCAAAGGGATAGGAGAAAAACCCGATTTACACGCTCAAGTCCAACGAAATGACGGCCAGTGGCGAATTGAAGAATCGTGGCCACCACTTGATGTAGAACGCCTTCCATTGGAACTTTCAGATTGTGTAAATGATGGTGTGTTTGTCGGAGGAGGAGCTCCCGTTGTTGGTGGAGGACAAACCCTGACAGTCGTTTGCCCTGCAATGAGCGATACGGACAACCTCCACATTGCGGGCCTTGCCACGATTCATCTTATGGCAGTCCCTACCTTTGATGGCGGTCAAATTTTTGTTGAGATGCAAGATGCTGAAACAGGAATCCGCCTAGGACACGCTACAATGGATGTGCGATACCATGCAGGCGGTTACGATGCACAAACCGTAATTCCAGGCACAGCAATCACCATGTTGATGGAATTCCAAGCGATTGATGCGATCCTTCCTGCAGGCCACGGCTTGCGTTTTGTTCTCTCTGAACAAGGTGAAGATTACCTCGCCCCAGCTTGTGGAACAGCCTGTACAGTCCACGTATTACCGTCGCTTTCTGTTGTAGAATTGCCCTTAATTGAACGAACTGAAGCCGACGTTCTCCTTACACCTCAATCTGAAGAAGCGGCGAACAACAATTGAGATTCTTCTGTTCAAATTCGTTCGTTGAACGATTGAATAATTTTAGAATAAATATCGAGCAATTGATAAATTATATTGCAAAATAAATAGTATAAACTATACATTCATTTATTTAAACACGTTATTTCTATTCTTAAAGTACAAAATAAATCAATATAAGTGAACAAATGATTGATATACCGTCTACGATACCTTGCATTTGATGTCCACGAAATCAAAATTGGAATACATTTGGCTTGACGGCTACGAACCAACACAGAATATGCGAAGTAAGACCATGGTCAGAGATGAATTTTCAGGGGCGCTCGAAGAATGCCCAGAATGGATGTTCGATGGCTCTTCAACACGCCAAGCAGAAGGAGGGGCATCAGACTGTCTTCTCAAGCCTGTTGCTATCTATCCTGATCCACAACGCATCAACGGCTTCCTTGTTATGTGTGAAGTCCTCAATCCCGATGGAACACCTCATCCATCAAATGCCCGAGCTACAATCGATGATGATGACAATGACTTCTGGTTCGGATATGAGCAGGAATATTTCATCATGGATGCCGATACACAACTCCCCGTTGGCTTCCCTGTAGGTGGGTATCCTGGTCCACAAGGACTGTACTACTGTTCAGTTGGTGGAAAGAATACACACGGTCGTGCTTTCGTCGAAGAGCATGCTGATCTTTGCCTTGAGGCGGGAATTAACTTTGAAGGAATCAATCAAGAAGTTGCTTGTGGCCAATGGGAATTCCAAGTATTCGCAAAGGGTGCAAAGAAAGCAGGCGATGAGTTGTGGGTTTCCCGTTATCTTCTCGACAGATTAACTGAAAGCTACGGCTACTACATCGAATACCATCCAAAACCAGTCCAAGGAGATTGGAACGGTTCGGGTATGCATGCAAATTTCTCGAATGGTCCTATGCGCGATACTGGAGGCAAAGCCCTCTTCGATATGATCTGCGAAGCCTTTGGGAAGAATATCAAGAAGCACATGGATGTCTACGGCGCTCACAACGAACTACGATTAACTGGTCTGCATGAAACCCAATCTATTGACGAGTTCTCATACGGAGTTTCCGACCGTGGAGCATCCATACGTGTACCAGCAACTGTTCCAGCAGATGGTTGGATTGGCCGTCTTGAAGACCGCCGACCAGCATCAAACGGGGATCCATACAAGATTGGTGCAGTGATTATTGAGACAACAAAATCAGCTCTCTGATGCTTCATCTCGTTTTGAACGAATTCGGTATACGCCAATTGTGATTCCTACAATGAAGGATAGCGTGAGTATATTGGAAATGATCATTGCAATGGAACCAACGATGATTCCATAGACAAGCCATAGTGATAGAGATACGCTTACAGCGATGAATGTAGGAATGGAAATCCCTTCTTCCTTACCATCAACCCAGACTCTG
>CALBJF010000394.1 GCA_937892665.1 uncultured euryarchaeote
AGATAATGAAGATGTCCAGCATGGAGAAGGTCAAACACACCAACTGCCATGACCTTACGCATTGTCATCCCTCAGGTTCAAGCAGATGCATCTGGTTTTTGAGATTGCTCATGAAATGCAGCGATTACTTCAGCTCCTTCCAGGAATGGAATGTTTCGTTCTGCAGCCCATGTACGAGCATCTGCAACAGAAAGAGCGCCATCCCCATCCGGTTGCAACATTTCTGCTCCAATCACAACTGGTACGAGATTTGCGAGGCGGGCAAGACCAACAGCGAGTTCTGTATGTCCTTGACGGGTGTCCAGTCCTCCAGAAGATTCTCTACATACTGGTATATGACCTGGCGTTCTAAATTCGGCACCCATTCGTTCTTGCGCTTCGGTTTCACTGAGATTCTCTTCAAGAACAGTTTTACTCAATTCAGCAAAGCGGCGCGTTGTTAGAGCACGATCATGGTCCGTAATTCCTGTATATGTTTCTCGGTGATTTAGTGATAGAGTGAAAGCAGATCTGGAATCATATCGCAGGTCGTTGGTTTTCAATACCGAGAGAATTGGATATTCGTCCATGAGTGCGTCGTGGGTGTGTAAGTCTTGAAGGAATGGCAATCCGAAGACTTCCCCTACATCGTGCCCTACAGCGAGGAAAAGAAGTCCGCCACAATCCTTCCGAAGTTGTCGCATTGTGCTCGGCTCCGCATAGAGTGCAGGAAACAACAAGTCTGTTTCTCCTTCTCGTTTATCTGAATCAAATAGACAAACGGGATTTCCATCACGAAACGCTTGCAGTGCAGCCTCAATGTTATCGGACATATTGCCCGGTTTCTTTTCACCTTCATGAACCGTCGTATTGAAGAGTATGTACACAAATCCGGCAAACGGATGACGGAAAGGGGTTAATGCAGGGAACTGTTTGGCTTGGATTCGCGGGGTGGAATGATGGGAGTGAAACTGGGACCTGCTGGCGTACCTTTGTCATGCAAAGGGCGTACAATTGTTGAAGGAATGGATGACATCATAGCCCTTGGTCTTGAGACCATGGAAGCACAAACAGTTCGACTCATCCAACCTCAACATTTTGAACAATATTGGCAAGCAGGAGTTCTTGCAAACAAAGCTGACTTTGAAATGAACATTCACGGGCCATATTACGCAGAACTCCTCGGAGATCGAGTTGCACGTGGACGCTCTCTTGCCAAGATTGAATCAACTCTCCAAGCCGCTCGAACAATTAATGCTCGTCACATCACTCTTCATACTGGACACTACGGTGATTTTGGACGAGGTACCGCTGCTAATGAACAAGTTGCGAACATCTTCTCCAGCGTTGTACAGCGAGTTCATGACATCTGGCATGATGATGAAGATGAATTCCCTGTATTCCCATGGATTAAAGACGGAACTCCGTCAAAGATTGGCGTTGAAACATCAGGACGACAGGAATTGTGGGGGAGTCTCGAAGAAGTCCTCGAAGTGGTTAATCACGTCGAAGGAACAATCCCTGTACTCAACATCGCACACATTCACGCCCGTGGGCATGGTCGAATGAAGACCTCAGAAGATTATGGTGAATTGTTTGACATGGTTCGTGAGTCCATAGGTACAAAGGAATTTTATTGTCACTTCTCTGGAGTCGAACATCGAACTGGAAATGCAATGCATTATACGCAAATTAAGAAGTCTGATCTAAACTTTGAACCTCTTGCTGAATTCATTGTCGAAGATGGAGGATGGTTGGACATCACCCTCATCTCCGATTCACCGCTTCTCGAACACGACGCCATGTACATGCTTCAGAACATTGACAAAGCCAAGCACAGGCAACTCGAGCGGAAAGCACGAGAAGATCGTCGAAGAGCACTTGCTGCTCAAACTGGAACCTCTGTTGAAGATATTCAGCGTAAGGAAGAAGAAATGGCACAACTCCGCCAAGGTGGCGCTACGGAACTCCTGCCAGAAGAGGCAGTTGTTGAACCTGTCAAGGAAGAGAAAAAGCCAGAAAAGAAGCCTGCTAAGGCTGCATCTAAGAAAAAGGATGCAAAGGCTGAAAAAATCTCTTTTGAAGAAGACGATGATGAAGATTTATTCTGATTCGGTGACTTCCTTACCCTAAAGAAACCAATTCTTCGACCTCGTATCGTAGGCAATGCACATAAATGCAAGGATAACGAGGATTAAACTCATGGCACATATCGCAGTTTTAGGATTAGGTAACTGGGGAACAGCAATTGCACGGCTTTGGCTACTCGAAGGCCATAATGTGAAAGGCTGGACAATCGAGCAGGAAGTCTATGAATCCATCATGATGGATGGTATAAATCGAAAATATCTACCGGACCAATCGGTCGAGGGATTGGATGTAACTATGCATCTTGAAGAAGCGATGGAAGGTGTAGAAATTGTCGTTCTTGCAATTCCATCCTCTGTTATCCTCAACGTTGTAACTGACGTCATACCACATCTAAGACCAGGACATGTTCTTCTCGATTTGGCAAAAGGACTTGCTCCAGGCAAGCGCCTCATCTCCGAAGCAATTCATGAAGCACTTCGTGAAGCAGGTTGTTCGAACCCTCTCGCAGTACTTACTGGGCCAACCATTGCTCCAGAAGCTGCAAGTGGTGTCATGACAACGGCTCTTGTCGCCTCTGAAGATGTATCAGTTGCAAAACGCTTAGCAGAAACACTTTCCACACCAACACTTCTACTTCATGCTGCTTCAGATCCAGAAGGCGCTGAATTGTGGGGGGCGTTCAAGAACGTCGTCGCTCTAGCTTGCGGACTTGTTGATGGTTTGAAAACAACAGGATCTCTCGGTGGAGATAATCTCAAAGCAGCTATTTTTAGTGCTGGATTCAAAGAAGGATGTATCCTCTTACCCCTTTTGGGAGCAAAGGCAGAGGTAGCATTCGGACCTGCAGGTCTAGGAGACCTGTATGTCACATCGACGTCTCCTTTTGGCAGAAACAGGTCAATGGGAGAAAAACTCGGAACTGGTTTATCTCTCGAGGAAGCGCTTGAAGAGATGACAATGGTCGCAGAAGGCGTACGTGCTGCTCGTATGTTCAGAGATCGAGCAATTGATCAGTCAATCGACATTCCATTTACAAAAGCGCTTAACACCCTTCTTGACGGAGATATCGATGCTGAGGAATGTTGCCGCAGAATGGTTCTCTTGGGTTAAGGCCGATTTCCTCATATGTTGGAAGTTTATGCTCTGTACATGGCAGATGACCAGAGCACCGATTTAGATGAATTTGAGACGGGTCTCTTGACATGGTTGGTTGAATCTGACTTTCATGTTGAACCATGGTCAACATCAAAAGCTGCTAAGGCCTTTATGGTCGATGAAGATACCATTTACGAGGCTGTAGCCTCGCTTTCTCGTAAAGTTCCTAGTCGAATTCAAATCTTTTACAAAGACGGTGCATTGCACATCGCTGCAGATTGAATTACTCTTCTTCCAATTTCTGAGTTATGCTTGAAGGCAGAAGAATTGTCCACCAAGGATGCTTTTTTCTGACCTTGTCATCATTAAACAGAGAACGAGCATACTTCGAAAGCACATCTAGGATCAACACAACAACAAATATCACTATCACATAAGCAAAGACCTTGTCATATTGTAAGAACTTGAGATAGAGATTTATGTAATATCCAATTCCTCCAGCACCAACAATTCCAATAACTGTTCCGTGTCTGAAATTATACTCAAACATAAACACTGCTTGGGAGATGAGGTTATTTGCGGACTCTGGTAAAATAACTCCAAATGAACGTTCTAACCATCCGTGCCCCATCGCCCTTGATGCATCGAGTTGAGGCTGAGCCACTCCTTCAATAACCTCATATTGCAACTTTCCAAGGTAGCCAATCGTATACAATGTCATTGCCATAATTCCTGCCAAGGGTCCTAAGCCGATCATAATCACAAACAAAACAGCCCAGAGAATACTTGGTAAACTTCTCAGAGCAGCGAGAAGAGCACGAGCAGGATAAGAAATCCAAGCAGGACTCAAATTCTCAGCTGCCATTAGTGCGATTGGATATGAAATTAGCATACCAAATACAGTTGCTACAAAGGCGATTTTGAGAGTTTCAAGGAGGCCTATCCAAGCAGTAGAACAAGTGAAATCAAGCCATCCTGATTCCTCACAAACAGGATAAGCCTGGGGTTCTAAAACACTCCAATCAGGTGGCCATAAGGATTCTGTGAAAAAGGTCTGAACATTTCGAGGGCTATCGAATAGTTTTTCCCAGTTTCCTTCAATAGCGGAATTTGTTACGCCGATTGCAAGAGAAAGTAGGATAATGAAAATACCAAGCCATCTCCATTGATACCACAATGAAGTGATCGCCGAAAGAGTCCTCAATTCGGCCTTTTCATCAAACTTATCAGAAATAATATCATCTCCTAGAAATCAAAAATTTCAACCAGCTCTCCGCCTTTCGCCGTAAATAGACGGTTTGCCATGCGTTTGGCTCTTTCAAAGTCATGTTCAACAAGTATCATTATGGCATTGTTTTCAGAAACGTAATCCAACACGACTTTCATCACCATTTCGAGAGTTTCTTCATCAAGTTCCGCTAAAAATTCGTCTGCTAAAATAAGCCGAGGTTGCTGTGCAAGCGTCCGGGCAACTGCAACACGTCTCTGCTGCCCTCCCGATAATTTTCGAACAGGAGTACGCAGTTTCTGAAGTATACCAACCGAGTCAATCGCATTGTCAGAAAATTTTCGACAAGAACGAGAAAACGGAAACCATGCAGAGGTATGACCTGCTCTTGCACCCAACATGACATTATGCAGAACACTTGCGTGTCTTATCAGACCCAAGCGTTGAGGAATGTATCCTACTTCTCCTCTCCTTGGTTTGCTTTTTCCAAAAACATTGACATCTCCTTCGAGGGGTTCAAGCAAACCTGCTAAGGTCTTCAGCAGAGTAGTTTTACCGATTCCTGAGGCACCATTTATTGCTATAATTTCCCCAGGATTAAATGTGAAGTTGACTCCAGAAAGGAGAGGCTCATTCCTCTTGTATCCAACAGAGCCGGATCGAACGACCACATTATCTGTTGATGCCAAGTTCAATCCCACCGTTGTCCATCAAACGAAACATAATCGCTCGATATTTATCGGTCAACACTCTTAGATATCGTATTTTCCATCAAAGTATGCAGCAATTCCAGGTACGTTTGAAATCGAATCCGAATAAGTTCC
This sequence comes from uncultured euryarchaeote, assembly GCA_937892665.1. Classification (GTDB taxonomy): domain Archaea; phylum Thermoplasmatota; class Poseidoniia; order Poseidoniales; family Poseidoniaceae; genus MGIIa-L2. The sequence continues at coordinate 5,218 of CALBJF010000394.1, forward strand.
CATGTGTTCTTGTGTGTTTACAGCGACTAGGCCACCTGTGTTCAAGATTTCAGCAAGAATAGAATCACCACACATGTTTTCAGGAATGTCACGGTCTACTTCGTTTGTTAATTGATTGTAGCAGTATCCAGTTCCCTCTTCGATCCAGGATTCACCATTCATGTCCATTAGCGCATTCAATATTGCGGCGCGAGTATACATGTCCATCATTTCGGGATTGAACATGACAGGATGGCTTGGAGCCTTTCCAAAGATTGGTAAAGCCACGTATCCAGATGAACCATCTTCTTCTTCAAGGCACCAGTTTCTTTGTTTCTGAACACAGTTGAAATCGTAGGTAGTATCTGCTATGAATGCAATATCCCCACGATCTTCTGAGAGACACCGTAGAGCTCCATCATAATTGTAGTAGAAGTCCCCTGACTCAGGTATTGATGCATCTTCATTAAAGAAATTGAAGATTGTTGAGCGAAGTGATGCAACGTCATCAGGGTCTCCGACAACTTCAGCGTATCCATTCCCAATGAGATATCCCATTGGAAGAAGCATACCAGCAGACTTCAACCAACCAGTGTGGCAGGATGTCTTTCCTCTAAACAATTCAAACGGATCTGTCGAATCATCATCGTCAAGATAAGCCTCTGCGATATCGCTACCTGCCTTGACATAGGCTTGTGCACCATACCATGAACGGCCATCAGGTTTCAAATCCGCAGCCAATGCAGAGAGACCGTATTCTTTCCAGCCGACCCACGCTGCTCCTCCGTCCATGAAACCAATGTCTGCATGGCCAAATCGAAGAGCCTCAATGACTGCACCCTCTGAGGATACATCGTACAATTCTACATCAACACCAAGTTTCAAAGAAAGTCTATCAGCGAGTAGTTGAGGATTTCCTTCGATATTTTCGTAGGTGTCTCGAACTTCATATGCGATAATAATAGGATTCTTTGTTGGTTCAACCGATGTATTCACACCATATTTTCCGCCATAGTATGCTTGGATTCCAGGGACATTTCGAATTGCGGCAGAGTAAGTTCCCAGATGGTCTACAGTGGTTCCAACATCGACGATTCCGCCTGGAGAGTTGATGATGTTGTCAAGAATGTCTTCTCCGGTTTCGTCATCTTCCATTGCAACGAGTACTTTTCGAACAATGTCTGCTTTTTCATCGCTCATTGTCGCTGGGTTGTACATGATCGGATGGCCTGGAGCGCGACCAAAGATAGGTAGCTCGACATATTCGGTTTCATCAAGACACCACGTGTTACTGTCGGAACGGTCTACACAGTAGTAGTCAAGAGTTGTATCTGCAACGAATGCGATATCTCCTCGATCTTCAGACAAGCATCGGAGGGCTCCTTTGTAACTGTAATAGGTATCACCGGCTTCAGGAATTGAAACGTCTTCGTTGAAATATTGGTAAATGGTATCTCGCATTGATTCAACTGTATTTGGATCACCTACTACATTTGCATACCCATTTCCAATGAGATAACCCATTGGAAGAAGCATTCCTGCGGATTTCAACCATCCCGTGTGGCATGAGGTTTTTCCTTGGAAAAGAGCGAATGGGTCTGTGTAGAGATCGTCATCGAGATGAGCTTCTGCCATGTCGGAACTCGCACGAACAACGGCTCTTGCGCCGTACCATGTCCTTCCATCAGGTTTCGTTTCTGAAGCGAGGACTCCAAGGTCATATTGTTGCCAACCGACCCATGCAGATCCTCCATCCATGAATGCGATATCAGCATGGCCGAAACGAAGCGCTTCAATTGAAGCACCTTCAGAGCCTACTGCATACAATTCAACAGGCGCATTTAATTTCTCTTCAAGATAGTCTGCGAGTCGTTGTGGGTTGTCGTCGATGTTCGTGTATGTGTCTCGAACCTCATAAGCAACAACCAAAGAATCAATTTGACCGTATTCGTCAATATCCTCTTCTTCTTCCACTTCACCTAGGCATCCTGAAAAGGTTACTGAGAGCATGAATGCTGCCATAAAAACTGCTTTTAGATTGTTGCGTGATCTCTTGTACATGTGTTCCACTTTCGCTCCCAACCACTCAATGGATATGAATGTTAGGGCTCCCTAAAAAAACACAAATACTCTATTGCACTCAGCCAATCAAAGAGGATGAGGAAGCAGATGGCTGACAGGGGTAAAGTTGCTTTAATGATGCTTCTTCCCATAGTTGCAATCATCAGCCTAACGTATTTTTCTGATGTAAATCAAGTCACTCAGCTCGCGAAAGAATTGACATTTCCAGTATTCTCAATGATTGTTTTAGTATCGGCAATGCGGCCAATAATCGGAGGAATTCGATCTTCATATGCATACTCGCCAATTGGTAATTTACGTATTATAGACGGGGCAAAAGGATACTCATTGTCTGCATATGGAGCCATTTTTTTACCATCCTCCATAGGAGGAGACATCTTTCGAATTGAGCACATGAAGAAGAGCACAGGTGGTACGAGAAAAGAGGCGTTTTTAGTCGCGGCTGTAGAACGCATATCAGGCTTGATGAGCCTTGTTCTAATGGCTGTTTTTGTTTCGTTTCTGGACTTGCCATTTTCCCTCTCACTCGGTTGGATTTATGGGGTGATTATCTCTGCTTTTGTTGGTCTTTCCCTCACGTTATTCATGCTTAA
>CALBJF010000395.1 GCA_937892665.1 uncultured euryarchaeote
TGATGGACCTGGCTACACCACACGAGCCGCTGTTTCTGCCGACCAATCTCTTGTTGATAACCGTTGGCCATGCCAAGGCTAGGCAAGTGTACCATTTTGGAAGTCGAGCACGGCTTGGTGTATCTCTTCTCGAGTGTTCATTACAAACGGACCATAGCGGGCAATTGGCTCGTTCAATTCAGGGCCTCCCATGAGGAGGAATTCGGCACCTTTTTTGCCAGTTGTGAATTCAATTTTATCGCCTTGGGTCAAAAGACCTAATTGACCGTCTTCGATTGTTTTTCCTTCGATTGAAAGAGCCCCTCCAAAGACATATGCCATCACGTTTAGATCCGATTGGATGGAGTGTGAAAAAGAACTCTTCGGCTCCATTTTAACATGGATGAGTTGAATTGGAATTACAGTATCGATAACAGCAGACACACCCAACGCATCACCCGCAATAACCACCGCTTTGACTTGACCATCTTTGCTGGTGGCTTTTGGAATTTGATTTGCGGGAATATCTTGGTATCTCGGTTGCATCATTTTGTGCTCTGATGGTAGATTTACCCATATTTGGAATCCATGGATAAGACCGCCTGTTTCGAAGAAGTCTTCTTGAGGTAATTCGGAGTGAATCACACCACGACCAGCAGTCATCCATTGAACATCGCCAGGATTGATTTCACCTCGATTTCCGGCACTATCCGCATGTTGCATAGCACCTTCAAGCAGATAAGTCACGGTTTCAAATCCTCGATGGGGATGATCAGGAGCTCCAATCGCTTCTCTTGGACCCCATTCGACAGGACCCATTTCGTCCAACAGCAAGAATGGACTCATCAGTGACCCCATTGCTGCAGGTCTACGTACTGGAAATCCTCCTCCTTCGAGTGTTCGGTGGGTTGGTGCAGTCATTTTTACTGTTCTTTTAGTCATTGCATCACCCGATTTACAAGATCATCCATTGTCGATTGTGAAAAGGTCTTTGTTTTATTTAAGGTCATTGAGCGTCCAATTACATTACTTCCTAGGTGTGAAAATTGTTGTCGCATAGCCATGAGACAATGTGCACCGCCTCCTCCGCTATGAGTGGCAAGGAGAACGGTTTTGTTGTTGAAGAGGAATCTGAAATCATCACATTGAACTGACAACCAAGCTATCGAATTATTGAGGCACGGAGGGACAAGTCCGTTGTATTCAGGGGCACATACCACGAATGCGGAAGCACCAATCATCAAATCTGAAAGTGATCCTGTATCAGGAGAAAGATCAGGATTGTGTTCTAATTCGGGCGTATACACCGGCCAATCCAATTTCGTTAATTCAACAATTTGAGATTGTACATTTCTCTCCAAAAACGTCTCATGAAACCGATTTGCCAGAGTGAGATTATTTCCCGAGGATGCAGCAAGAACCACGACGTTGACAACCATGAGCCTTCTAGAGAACCAATATATATCAAGCGTTGGTATTTCCCTTGAAACCATGACTTTATCTAGGGATGTCTAGAGAACTGGTCATGTTTGTCGAACTATTGGAGAAACACCAAGGCCAATTCCTCATCTTTTCAGGAAAGTTTTGTGGATACTGTACAGCTGCGAAACGTTTTCTGGATCAGAAGAAATTACCATACACGGAAATTTCCTTTGATAGTGAGCCATCGCAATTGAGAGAAGAAGTTGTTGAAGCAACTCACCATCGGACAGTTCCTGTCATCTTTGATTTGAGGAGCGAGGAGCGAATCTTCATCGGCGGTTTTGATGAATTGAATAAATATCCATTGTGATTAAACGAGATTCTCAAGCCAGTTCTTTAGCATCTCATGATGCTCAGTTGGAATCATGTGTCCTTTTCGATGCTCTACGAGTTCAACAGGCCAACCTGCACCTTCAAACAAATGAGCAACAGCCCATCCGTCTTCAATTGGAACACGAATATCTCGAACACCATGCATCCAGAACATGTGCTTTGAATCCAGTTCTTCAAGACGTAACCGTAATTCCATAGGCCGGACAAGGCGAGTACCCAATGCCACAAGCCCAATAATTCGGTCAGCAAGAGGCAGTTGCAACATCTCTTGTGCCATAGCTCCGCCTTGAGAGAACCCTCCTACTACGAGAGGTCCAAGGGGAGCTTCTTCTGAAATTAGTTTCTCAAGTTGAGATAACGATGAATCGACATCCATCAATTCTCTTCTGGAAAGTTGTAGCCGTCGAGTAACGTCTGGATTATCTTCTTCGTATCGCCACCATGTATTTCCACGAAGCGGATGAGAGTAGCGTGCATCAGGGACGAGTAGAGTCCACCCTTCTGGAAGAATCTTCTCAGCAAATGGCCTCATCATATCAGC
>CALBJF010000396.1 GCA_937892665.1 uncultured euryarchaeote
TCGATTGTTTCAACACTAGGTGTACAGGTTGGGCCGAAGAGATTCGACTCAAAAGCAATGAGAAGTTTACATCCATCAGTCACTGATAATTCAATGGGAAGAGCGGTTGGGTTGTACACCTTGTAGGACAGAACGATTGGCTCGCCTACAGCGACTGAATCACCACGATAAGCAAGTGTACTAGAGTAGACGAATTCGGATGGAAGCCCAGCATTCTGTTGGACATTGACATCAACAGAAGAACTCAGCTCCGAGCCTGCAAGTTCGACTGTAACAGTGTAGGTTCCTGGTGCAACCTGATTGCCTGAACCATCTTTGAGATTCCATGTGTGGGAATCAAGAGCAGTTGTCCCTGAAGCAACATCCAGTCCTCTGCTTTGACCACGGCAAGTCGTTCGCTCATCGATGATTACAGTCCCAGATTGATCGCTAACGATGAGAACTGTTCCACACGAAGGATCCTCTGTAATCGAGGTCTGAACTCCATCATTGATGAGAGCAGAAGAAAGTTCTACAACATCTCCTGAAGCATACCAAGGTGTTACTGGAGCGTTGATGATATCGGTTTCGAGACGTACAGGTGTTTCACCGTCAGCTTGGACTGGCACAAGGCTCGCAAGAAGAAGCACCAACATGGATGCAACCAATAGCCGCGTACGCGCCTCTGCCATGATTTTGCATAGTCTCCCTCACTTAAAGGGCAACGGTACAAACAATGCGTAAACTCAATCCAAGTCGAGCATTGTCGGGATGGATGCTTGCAATTGTTCTTGCTGTTGAAGCTCATGTTGCTTCCATGCAGGCACAGATGCAGGATCAACCCAACCGAGTTCCCGTGCCTTGTCGAATTCACCATTGGCGACGTAATAGGAAACCCATTGTTCACGACGTTCTTCTTCGTCCATAAGTTGGGATTCAATCTTACGCTCAACGGCTCGATCTTTCATCAAACGGTTTCGGCTTGATTGACGAGCAAGCATAGCAATGAGGATAGAAGCGAGCATGAATGCGATGATACCACCCATTGCGTAGAGGAGAGTATTGGAACTCTCGGCTTTGACATCAGTTGTATCATCTTCTTCAACTCTGTTCGGATCTTCTGTAATTGCACAAACAACCTGTCCGCGAATACCTGTTGTAATTTCAGGATCCCATTCGCAAGGGTCGTTTAGGTTCGACATCCCATCATTATCGGAGTCAGGGCAGCCAAAGCGGTCTGTGATGGAGGTTCCAAACTCGTTTCGACATTCATCAGGCCTGTAGGCGCCTATGGTGAAGTTATTTCCATACCCATCACCATCGTTGTCATCTTGCTGAGAAGCTCGGAGCGGGAATGCATCGGGAGAAATCCCCGTTGCATTGTCTCCACGACCATCGCAATCAATATCACTTGATTGGGTTGCATCATTCGGGAAAGCATCGCCAATGTGCTCACAGATTTCAATCATCAAGCCAGGGTTTTCTTCATCGACAACTGTTTTGTTGGTAACGATGTAGTTGTCCCCAACACCATCACCGTCTTTGTCACACCATTGGAGGGGATCGTCCGGGAATGCATCCGCACCCGTACAATCAGGCTTTGGAAGCCAGTCTTCTTCAGGATCTCCGTGTCCATCTAGATCGGTATCTGGACAACCTTGGCGACCATTGTACATGCTCTTTCCAAAGACATCAATGCATTCGTCTCCATCTGTGAATTGGGTATTGTCTCCATAGCCATCACCATCGGTATCGGCCCATTGAAGCGGTTGAGTAGGGAACGCGTCGAGCGGATCGGTGTATCCATCCCCGTCGCTGTCAGGACATCCTCGTGAGGCTGAGTTGGTAGATTCACCATAGGTCTGAGGGCAGACATCTGAACTACCTTCTGAAACGCCATCTCCATCTTCATCGACAAAGTTGTCTCCAAATCCATCGTTGTCAAAGTCGGACCATTGGAGTGGGTCTCCTGGGAAGCGGTCTCCGTTGCTCCCACCAGGATTGTCACCATAACCATCTCCATCTTGGTCTCGCCATTGAGAAGCATCGTTCGGGAATGCATCAGGATTGTTGCCTGACTGGTTATCTCCGTAGTTATCCCCATCGGTGTCGGACCATTGTGTTCCGTCATCTGGGAACGGATCGCCTGAATTCGACCATCCATCTCCATCGCGGTCAGGGCAACCGAATTGATTCTGATTGGAAGGGCCTGCTTGATTCGGACAATCGTCAGGATTGTTTCCTTCAGGATTACTTCCAAATCCATCGTTGTCCTCGTCGCACCATTGTGTAGGGTCGTTCGGGAATGCGTCAGCTCCGTAGCAATCTGTCGTTGCAGGCCAGTTTGCATCAGGATCTGAATACCCGTCACTATCCGTGTCAACACAACCAAGTCGGTCGTAAATGGAATCTCCATAGATGGTTGGGCAACCGTCAGGGCGGTCACTCATCTGTTCATCACCAACCCAGTCTCCATCGGTATCTCTCCATTGGGTTCTGTCGATTGGGAAAACGTCGATGCTTTGCGCACCAACGATGATCAAACCAGGCCATTCCGGGGCTCTGTAAGAATTCCATGAAGCATTTTCGTAGTTATCTCCGTAGCTATCCCCATCCGTGTCGTTCCATTGGGTAGCATCGTTGGGGAATGCATCCCCACGCTGATTGAGGTGGAGTAGATTTGTGGCAAGTTCGAACAAATAATTATCTCCATATCCATCGTTGTCAGCATCAACCCATTGCTCTTTGTTGGCAGGAGCCCAGTCGCCGATGTCTGACCATCCGTCGCCATCAGCATCAAGGCAACCATATCGGTCTTCTGTGCTGTTTCCGAATACGGATGGGCATTCGTCAGGCTGAAGCGCAGGGGCAGGATTGTCTCCGTATCCATCGCCGTCAGTATCAATCCATTGCGTTCCATCAGTAGGGAATGCATCGACGATTCCATCGCCTTGATCAGTCGTGTTGTACCCATCGTTGTCTTCATCGATATCCGCAAACCAGTAGTAAACACCTTCGTCATTTCTGCCGTGTGCTGTAACTAATCGAGTACTATCGGGGCTCCAAGCAACTCCATAAACAGTCCCGCAGTTGTTGTTGTTTCCAGATTGACAATTTCCGGGCCGAGGGCCGGTGACTGAGTCCACCTGATTTCCATTATCGGTTTGGTAGATATAGGCAGTATTTCCGTCTCCTTGGTACCAATACATACCGACTGCAACTTGGGAGCTGTCAAAAGAAAAATCCACAGAAGCACAAGAGGTTGAGGTCGTTTTCTGCCAAATACGTGTCCATGAAGAACCAGTGAATTGATACATGTCGACACTCGCAGAACTTCCTTCCCAGCCTCCGCACATGATGATGTAATTTCCATCTGGTGACCAAGCAAGTGCGTTGACTTCATCAGAAGGATCTGTTATGGTCCAAGAAGTTGTTAGCGAGGAGACATTGACGATGTAAAAATCGCCGTTGGATGCTAATGCGACGTGTCTTCCATCAGGGGAAAATTTAGCATCATAGTAACGGTCTTCTCCATTGGGGTTGAGGTTTCCATATTCGCTTCCATCGATGGTGTTGATGAGCGTCACTTCTCCGTTTGTTCCACCATTCCCAGAGCGACCAATTGCGACGGCAACAAGTGAACCATCGGGTGAAAATTCGACACTGTTGACGATGTCGCCTCCGCCTACATCCACGCTGATTTTACCATGAACAGAGGTGAAGTTACTCGAATAATAGATGTTTATTGAATCATCTTCTAAGGCGGCTACGATATATTGTCCATCAGAAGAAAAGTCAACTCTTCCAACGGTCATACCTTCGTTTACAGAACGAAGATTTACGTGGCTTGTTACATTCCAAATTCGGGCGAACCCATCCTCTGAGCCAGTTACGATGAATTTTCCGTCAGGAGAAAAGTCGACGCCGTAGTAGTCATTGTTCGATGTTGTGGTAAAATCGGCTTGAAAGTTTGGATTTGGAAGAGCCCATCCATCATTGAAATCTGAAGTCCCATCATTGTCTCTGTCCGGGCAACCATCTCGGTCGATGGTTGAGGTTCCAGAAGCCCATGGACAATCGTCGAGAGAATCCTCGATTCCGTCGCCATCACTATCTGCAGCATTCGTTGCGAGTGGGAGAAAAACTACGAGGACCATTAGTGCTACTAGAGCCAATCCACGCCGACTCGCATGCGTAGTGTCAGAAGCCATAGTTATCCCTGTGATATCTCTTATTAGGCGTTGTGGTGTTTATGTTCGTACAGTTCTGGTCAAAAGAGGGGAACGCTTGAACGTGAATGGCTCCACAGACGAGCATGGCCGAAGGGTTGCCAAAGGTGAACGTCGCGGTATTAGACCGCGTATTGTTGCATCTTTTACAACACGACCATCTTGCAGACCGCTTCATGGTCACTGCAGCCGTAACACGGCCTGGGATTGCGGAAGCGTGCGCTCAGCATCCACCCAACGTGAGTCGTACAATGCGAAATTTAGTTCGCGACGGATTGGTCAGCGAACATACCCGTTCGATTCAAAACGATGATCGCCGGCAAAAGACATGGCAATTGACCGATAACGGGAGGGAAGAAGCCAAAGAAAAAACCAATGATCTTGGAGATACAAAGATTCTGATGCGTAACAAGGACGGAGAGTTGCTTGAAATTAATGCAAAAGAGGCTCCGCAGCGTCTTGCATCCGATATGTCTCTTTTGCAAGTCCTTCTTCATGCTCAACATGAGGGTGTCCTAACGTGGGGCGATATACGATTTGGATTGATTCGAAAGCAAGATGATGAGGATGTTGTACCGCCACCGGGTCGATTACAACCTCTTGCAGGAGTTCATGCAACCTATCACACAAAGGCACCATCGACGCGTAAAGTGAGAGGGCGAGAGGCTGAACTACAGCGTTTATCCGATTGGTTTGATGGGCGTTCAGCTTGTGCAGTCGTGACTGGAATTGCAGGTATTGGAAAGTCAACATTGGTCGCAGAGTGGCTTTCAGGAAAGGAAGAAGCACAATCGAATCTCTCGGTTTGTTGGTATCCTTGTCAACCTTGGGACAGAGAAGTTGGTCTTGCAGTCAGCCTTCTTCATCGATTCGGTATCGATGAAAATCATGACCCTTACAATCTGATTGAAACCTTGCCATTGCGCCCTGGAGCCCCGCTCGACGTTGACACATGGCGCCGCCGTCTCTTGGCCTACTTGACCGATGCATACACTGTACGAGAGCGATTCTCAATCGCTCCTGGAGGCCCACCTCCTTACTGGCTCATTGTTCTTGATGACGTTCATCATATCGCAGCCCAATCGAAGGATCTCCTCGGAGCACTGTTGCAGATTTCTCAGAAAACGCCTCTTCGTTTTCTTTTGATTTCACGTACATCGCTTAATGTCTATGATCGACGTGATGTTCACACACGAGACATCGTTGAAGAGATTCCACTTTCGGGTCTTTCGCTGAACGAGACATCGTCTTGGTTGGAAGAACTGGAACTGGAGGAAATTGATGCGAAAGATGTACATCAGCGAACAGGAGGCCATCCTCTTGCTATTGAAATGCTCGAAATGTACGGTAAACCAACGCATGATGACTGGTTACGTTTCCTCGAAGAAGAGATTCTTGTGCCATTGCCAGAAAAAGAACGTGAACTTCTTGCTACTCTTTCACAGGCGAGTGAACCGATTCCGTGGAAGAAACTTGCTGAGGGTCTTTCTTGGGAAGGTGGTCCGCCGCAGAATCTTATCGAACATGGGTTGTTGATGGAGCTTGACAAGGGCATGTGGTTGCATGAAGCCCTACGAGAACGCTTGTCCCGAGAAGTTGGATCCGCAGAAAAGAAGCGGAAGAATCGTCTGAAGTAATCAGAAGTCGTCTGCAGTCATGTGGTTGTCGACCCATGTGGTCAACTTTTCTCTCGACATCATACCGCTTTGCTGAGCAACGAGTTGGCCCTTATTGAAGAGGAATAGAGCAGGGATTCCACGAACGCCGAGGCGTGCTGCATGCATGCTGTTCTTTTCGGTGTCAACCTTTGCAACTAGGAGGTCTCGTCCTTCGATAATATCGTTGAGAAGAGGTGCAATTGCTTTGCATGGCCCGCACCATTCTGCCCAAAAGTCGACAAGAACCCATTCGTTCCCGCCGATAGTTGCTTCAAACTCTGAATCTGTGACCGGTCTTACCTCGCCCATGATTGTCGGTCGAGCGAGGTGTCAAGAACCTTTGCCGTGAAAATCATGGGGTCCCATGGACGTCCCAAATGTGATTGATATACTGCCGAAACGTAGTATTATACATGACAGGATTACGAGGAAAAGGCGTACAGAAGCAGGCAAGGATGGAACGTTTGAAGAAAGAGATCGAAACATATGTTTCGTCTCGACCGGGATGTTCAGCAGCAGATATTGTTGCATATCTTTCAAACGAACGAAAGATGAGGAATCATGGATTAACCGCTCGAAAAGTTGGTTACTTCATTCCAAGATACATGCGAAGTCAGATTGGCTTCAAGTTAGATGCTGCAACAGGCAAGCGCATCTACCATGCGGCAGTTTGACCAAACATTCAACCCTAAGCGACGTTAGCGCTGTTCATGGAGTGGCCAACTTCGGTAACAACCAGTGCGTTGTTTGCGGATTTCCCTGAAACCGTGTTCAACCTTTCAGGACAACCTGCGTGGGAATTGCTCAATCCAGAACACCCATCCGGGCTCAAACAAACCCTCTCTAAACATCTTGGACAATTGGGATCAAAGCACCCTACTGATGCAGCCTACGTTACCATCGATGAGACAAAAGGGTCAGTTCATGTCGAAGATGGAGCAATTATCGAACCTCATGTTCACCTCATTGGCCCTTGTCTGATTCAATCAACAGCAACTGTACGAGCCCATGCATATGTTCGAGAGAATACGTGGATGATGCCAGGAAGTCTTCTTGGACATTCGAGTGAATCGAAGCATTCGCTGTTCCTGCCGGGCGCTAAGGCTCCCCATTTCAACTACGTTGGCGATTCAGTGCTTGGTTCAAATGTGAATCTTGGTGCTGGTGTAAAACTCTCCAATTTACGCAATGATGGAGAAGTAGTTGCAATTTACATCGATGATGAGCGTCGCTCAACAGGAATTCGAAAATTCGGAGCGATCATCGGCGATGGAACTCAATTAGGCTGTAACACTGTAACCAATCCAGGCACAGTTCTCGGCCAACATTGCATGGCTCATCCAAATACGACTGTATCTGGACTTCATGCTCCATCAAGTGTATTGCGTTGAGGTGATATTAATGGAGAATCTCTTCGGAACCGATGGTATTCGTGGCCGAGTTGTTCTCGATGAATGCGATGACGAGGAAGCGTTGCAACGGATTGTCGAAGAGCGTGAACTAACACCACAACTTATGCAACTACTGGGCGAAGCACTTGGCCGTACATTGCCTGAAGACGGACAAGGCGATGCCATTGTCATTGGTTGGGATGAGCGCCCAGATAACCACACACTCGCTTCTTGGCTTACGCTTGGATTCCATGCCTCAAATTGTACGGTCATTCATATCGGTCTTGCCTCGACTCCAATGTTGCATTATGCTGTATTGGAAACAGGTGCGCGTTTAGGATGCATGATTACTGCAAGCCACAATCCAGTTGAAGATTCAGGAATCAAGGTCTTCGATGCGCTTGGTCGCAAGTCGATGCCAGATTATGAGCGACTTGTTACGACGTCAGCTTATTCTCTTTCCCAAGAAGATCGTGAAATTGATACGACGGATAGAGAAGCATGGATGAAACCCGATTCTTATCATTCCGTTGATCATTCCCAGTGGCTTAAGAAAAGACTTGGATTCGCAGAAGAAGCCTTCAATGCAACACTTGCACTCCCTACTTCATTCCTTCTTGATTCATCGAAAGGCCATGCTTCAACATGGCTTGCTTCGTATCTTAACGAACAGGGGCTTGATGTCAAAGAAGTCAGTCAAGAAGCGGTTGCAATGAATGCAGGTTGTGGCGCTGGAGAACTTTCACCGGGTCAATCTTGGACATGGAGTGAAGCCAAAAAAAGCGACCACCTGCTTGTCCGCTCCGTTGCTTCTCAAGCAATAGGTGCCATCGTTG
>CALBJF010000397.1 GCA_937892665.1 uncultured euryarchaeote
ACATGCCAGTCTGCTCAAAGCATTGGAGTCAGATGAACCAAGCATTCGAATTGCAGCTCTTGAAGTTCTCCCAATTGTTGGTGAGCAACGTTCTGATGAATTGTTTGATTGGCTTTCAGTTCTTCTTGATGATGATGACGATACTGTGCGTAAAGCAGCGAGTCAATGCCTCGAAGATTCAGCACCGACCTTTCCATCTGGAATTGATAGTTCTCTAGCGCAGGAACTTCGCTCACCTCTCCAGGTTCGAAGCGATCCTGCATGGAGGGGTCTAAGAGGACTGACTGAAACCTGGCCTGAAGTCGCATGTGATCACATAGACGAGTTGCTTCTTGTCGATGATGTCCAACTTCGAAGAAGAGCCTCCAAGTTGTTGCGAAATATTGTACAGAGAGCAGGAGCCATGGGTTGGGATTTGATCTCTTGGGCCCTTAACGATGCAGATCCTGATGTTCGCAGAAATGCTTCAAGGACTCTTGCATCCTTGTCGAAAAAGGAACCTCGTATCGCTATTATGCTCACTGAACGAGCAATTCTTGACGCTGATGCGAAAGTACGTAACAATGCGCTGAAAGCCATTCGTTCAATGGATACGGATGATTCACGTGCCCGAACACTGATCATGAATGGTACTCGGCACACGAACATCGAAGTTCGCCGTTCCTGTATTGAGATGCTTCCAATGCTCTTGGTTGAGGATAAGTTGCGACTTATTGCTACTGAGTTGCTTCAAACTGAAACGGATGATGAACTTAAGAAGATGCTCAATGAATACACCTTTGATGCTTCTATCGAAGGTACAGAGGCTCAGAAGAATACTTTCCTTGCTCCTGCATTGCCTGTTCCTGCCCTGGAACGAGAAGTTGCTCAGGCTCAAGGACAAGCCGTTGGCTTGGAATCTGCGCCCTTAGATCTCCCTCCTCAACTCGAATCAAAGGAAGATTTGTCCCAAGACCCTTAACGACATGGTTATGAGGGGGTGTTGAGTCGGTTGGCCATCGAGGTCATCACATGATGGACGACAAAGAATTACAATTCGACAGACTTTGGGAAGGAATCACGCCAAAAGGAGTGAACCGTACTAAGGCTCTTAAATTTCGACAATACATCCTAGAGCACGTTCGACAAATGAGTCGACCGCTCAACCGTGACAACGCTAAGAAATACTGGTTGGGTATTCTCCAGGCAGAAAAGAAAGAGCGCGAGAACTATTGAAGTGTAGTGGAGGCCACTTCCGTTTCAGTGGCCTGAACCGAATGAAACGGAAGGAGCAACATGTTTACCAAAACGAGATTCGATTCACTCGAACTACCTGAACATCTTATGGATGCAATTACTGCAATGGGATGGGAATGCCTTACTGAAGTTCAGAGAGACACAATTCCATTGGCCAGAAGTGGCCGAGACGTCATCGGTCAAGCACGAACCGGTTCAGGAAAGACTGCAGCATTTGGTTTGCCAATCTTGGAATCATGTGAGGCAAGCGGCACACTCCAATCACTCCTCTTAGCGCCAACCCGTGAACTAGCACAACAAGTAGCGGAAGAAATGAACCAACTTCAAGGCAATTCTGGTTTGAAGATTATGACAGTGTACGGTGGTACTGATCTTGAAAAGCAAGCACGTGGACTCGATGACGGTGTTGACATCATCGTTGGAACTCCTGGACGTGTTATGGACATGAGCCAACGAGGCCACATCGATCTTTCAATGGTTCAGATGTTTTGTCTCGATGAAGCAGACCGCATGCTCGATATGGGATTCCTTCCTGACATCATGTGGATTCTTGAACGAACAACCTCTCGAAAGCAAACATTGCTTTTCTCAGCAACATTCCCACAAGAGATTCTGGATGCTGCAAACGAGTTCATGAACACACCAGAATTCGTAATGACCAATCAAGAAGAGTTGGATGTACCTCCTATCGATTTGTTCAACATCTCTATTGGTCGTACCAACAAACTATGGGCACTTGGTCGTTTACTTGTTCGTATGGGCGAAGATGACCAGAGCATCGTCTTTTGTAACACAAAGCGTATGGTTGACTTAGCTGTTCAACGCTTGAAGAAGCATCGATTTGATGTTGCAAGTCTTCATGGTGATTTGAATCAAAATCAAAGAGAGCGCATTATCGATTCTTTCCGTAAAGGTGAGATAAAGACGGTTATCGCTACAGATGTAGCAGCTCGTGGTATTGACATTGATGGAATTACCCTTGTTGTCAATTATGACGTGCCATCTGATATTGATTCATTCATTCATCGTATTGGACGAACTGGTCGAATTGGCCGTCATGGAGAAGCATGGAGTCTTGTCTCAAAGGATGATGCTCCTCAGATGAACAAAATCATTGCAACCTATAATTTGCATATCCTCGATTCAGAAGCACCTGAACTTCCTGATGGTGTCGATAGAGATCCAGTCAAGAAGCAAGAGGATTACGGTGAAACGGCAGATGTGTACGGATTTGTTTCGATTAAGATTCATTCAACTCGTGAAGAACTTGGTTCACCTCGAACCATAGCTACTTGGTTTGAACAACATATTCGTTGTGATTCTCTTGCTATCGGTGATGTGAGTTATGGAGATGATTCGACGGTCGTTTCTATTCACACCAGCAAACTTGGATTAGCCATGAAAGCGCTTAACGTTCATCCGATGGGTGACGCAATCGTTCAAGCGTCTGTTCTCTAATCATTCTTCTTCTGAAGAACTAGAACGACTTCTCCATGAACCTTTTGGCTTTTCTTTAGATTTGCTTTCACCTGTTTGAGTAGGTTCTTTCACAGCCTTTGTTGGACGTTCCGGCCATTCTCCTGATTCATCTTTGCGTTCGATTTCATAGATTCCAGCAGTTCCAAGGACTAATCCGAGAACAGCAAAGGACCAAGCTCCCTGTATTGCATTATCCCAGTCTGCTTGAGCAATCGTACAATCAGCTGTGGTTAAGTCGCTAAACTGGCAATAATTGATTACTTCTTTTGCACCGGTTGCATCAGCGTTGGCATTGACCCACATCCATGCGATGAGGAAAAACGTAACCATTGTAACGAGCAAACCATAGTGAAGTCTCGACCAGCGTCTCCTGAAAATAATTCTCCATTGTTCCTTCTTTTCTTGTGACGCCTTGAGCGTGCGTGAACTTGCCCCAATGTATCTAAACCATACAAGCCACATGAGTAAGAGAACAATCAGGAAGCCCCACTTGTAGACAAAATTGTGGAACTCCCACATATTGTTCAAGCAATCTGCTTGATTTGGATTATCGAGGCAACCTTCAACAGCAATTGGATAGAAGGCTACCAGACGAACGATATTGAGGACATATACAAGAGCGCACATAACGCCTACTGCCTTGAACCGTTGTCGTTGTGAAACACCGTCTGTCATCAATACGAGCGTTGAAACGAAGATCATCTCATGAATTCCTGCGCATTCATCTGAAACGTAGAGACCTACTGAATCGAATTGACCAGGGAATGATTCGTGATAGAAATCAATTCGCGTCATCCAACCGCTATGACTGCTCAGAGTGGAGGCAGCTTCGCCAAACATCAACTGAGTTACTTCGTTCCAGATATAGGCTTCTGTAACCTGAATAAACGCAAGTGTATCCGAGGGTTGGGTAATGAACCAATACAGTGCCTCAACTACAAGTAAAGCCAGTGGAATCTTCCCATATTGAAGACCAAGTTGCCCAACTTCGGACCAACTCATGTCATCGTTATCTTTCGTCGAGGCGGAAGCAGCCATCGGTTAGTGGTTAGGGCCGCTCCACTTGAATATGTTGTGTGGCGAGAAAATTCTCCTTAGGATGTGTTGAAAAGGTGAATCGTTTGCCTTTGGTATGGATGAGCCAAGTAAGGAGGCCACACATCGTCTTGATGTGCTTGGTTTCTTTTGTCCCGTTCCAGTTGCTGAAGCGAAGCAAGCACTCTCTTCGATGGCTGAAGGTTCTGTTCTTGAAGTCCTTGCAAGCGACCCTGAGACACTCCATGATCTCCCTATGATGATTGAACGAACACCCCATGAGATTGTCGATATCCAACAACACCAAGGTGAATTCACATTTTTAATCGAGGTAATGAAAAATGACAATTGATGTTCCAAGTTCTGCTAAATTGCCAACGAAGTTTGGTTTGTTTGACATCCATGTCCATCATGAAGAGAAAACCGGTCTTGACCATGTTGCCTTAATGATGGGGTCGATGGGAGGACCAGATCCTGTTCTTCTTCGAGTTCATTCAGAATGCTTGACTGGTGACGCATTCACATCATTACGATGTGACTGCGGGCCTCAATTAGACGCTGCTTTATCTGCAATCGCAACCAATGGATACGGCTGTTTGCTCTATTTGCGTCAAGAAGGAAGAGGCATAGGCCTTCACGCTAAGATTCAAGCCTATCACCTGCAGGACAGAGGTGCAGATACTCTCGACGCTAATTTGATGCTTGGCCATCCGGCAGATGGAAGGGATTACGGGATTGCTGCTATAATGCTCTCAGACCTTGGTATCGACTCTGTTGCCCTGCTTACGAACAATCCAGACAAAGTCAAACAACTTGAGAAACATGGGATTGAAGTGGCCAAGAAAGTACCGCTTATTGCCGGTGTTGGTGAAGAAAATTTGGATTATCTCCAAACCAAAATTCGCCGTATGGGTCATACGATTAACTCATCAGACTTAGAATAAATGGGGCCGTGGCCGGGAATTGAACCCGGGCTGGCAGAACCACAATCTGCCGTGCTAACCCCTACACCACCACAGCCATAGAGATTTAGCCGTCAAGAGCGAGGTATTTCAACAATCCTACGGACAATCGAGAAACCCGTTCATTGAAATGCTAGCGCTGAATGTCCAAACCATGCGAGCCAAGTTGACTTCCGTCTTTCTCTGTATGATGTTTTTCGGTGTGCTCCTTGTACCTACTCTCAATCCAGTGAGTGCCCGTAGTGTACACGAAACTGCAGCGTACGACTTGTTTCCCCAGGGGAACCTCGTCGATGCTTCGGATTGGGCGGTCTCGACTTCAACATCGTTTACTTCCCAACCCGCAACATATACAGATGCAATGATTGCAGATCAACGGATCACAATGGTTCATCAGCGCCCCCAGAATCTTGATTCAATGGAGTATTGGGGTACAAGCACTCCAACTGAATCCGACAACGTTGTAGGCTCTCCAGATGGTCTGTTTGCTTGGTCAACTGGGCCGGTCATGAGTGTTGATGGTTTTGATTTCACAGATTCTACACAATACGTTATCACATCTGTTGATGTTCTCGTAGCATTCAAGATTACAGATACACTAAGCATCGATTCAGTTCGACTTTCTATGGATTGGTCAAATGGAACTGATATCCTGCGTACATGGTCAAACACAAACGGTGCAGTTGATCACATCAACAATTCTGCATATCGATTGAGCATAAGTTCAGTCGATGACTGGTCCTGGTCAATGCTCTCGTCGATTGGTCTTACCATGGATTATGTTTCCGTAGGTCAGACCGATGATGCACGTTTGGAATTGGATGCTATCGGTATCGAAGTGACAATGGAAACAGCATGGTACGGCGGTGAAGTTGCTCAAGCAGTTTCAACAGCTTCTGGACACGAAATGCCAATTCAAGAGATCGATATGAGCCAAGGTGAATACAATGGGATGTCACTCTCCGTATGTGGCTTGGAGTCAACCGACTCGAGTACGATTGGCTCTTGGACAAGTGCTGCTCTTCAGCGTCCAGCAGAACAGTATTTTGGACGCATTCACTTCGATGTAAATGAAACGGGAACTGAAGGAAATGTCAGCGTCCATTATTCAACCTCTGAGGATGGCCAATCCTTTTCTGCTTTTGGAGTCCAAGACACAGATGCATTGCCATTGGCTGAATATCTCAAAGTACGTGTCCTTACCGATACGTCTTGCATCACTTCAGTTCGTGTGGACATTAATGATCCTACATTGAGTCTTGCTGGTAGAATCTACGGTGATGGTTCAGGAATTGATGGAAATCTTTCCAGATGGACTATTTCTGTAGATGGAACCACCGTAGCAAACCTTCCTGTTTCAGTTGGAGAATTTAATCTTCAAATTCCAATCGGTGCCTACATGACTCCTGGACAAACCGAACTAAGCATCATGATCAAGTCATGGTTCACGTGGGATTCAGATGGCAGTGCAAGTACAACAGCACTCGAAGTAAATTCTATAGAAATCAGTGGTGGATACGATATTTTCTATGATGAAGATCCAGTATGCCAACTCATAGGTGATCAGCAACTCTCAGAAGATGGCGGTGGAATATTCGTTCCATTGTTGACTCGATGTACCGATGACCGAACAGATTCAACACTGTTGAATGTAGAGTTTGAAAACTCTCAACCTGATTTGGTCAATGTAAGTCTTGACCAAGGTGAAGTTCGAGTCTCTCTTCTTTCCGAGCAGTCAGGTTCTGCTCAGATCTTAATGACAGTTTCAGATGAAGCAGGGAACAGTTACGTAGAATCGTTCAATATTATTGTAGATTCAATTGATGATACACCAGTCTTGAATGAATTCCCTTCGTTAGTTCGAGTCGAACATGCTGTTGCTACAACACTATCGTTCACTTGGACGGATGTGGATACATTACCGGCTGATCTCACAATCTCAAGCAATAAGACGTGGGTTGAAGTAGATTTAATCAACAGTTCTCTCCTCATTACAGCTCCAACTCCTGGATATACATCTGTTGAGTTAACGCTCTGTGATGAAACGACCTGCGTTGACAGAGTATTGGATTTGGACGTACGTTCACTTCCTGACTTACGGATTGAATCCGTTGTTGTTGGCCAAGGCTCTGCCGATGGAACCTTTGTCGAACTAAGCGAAGTTGAACTTGGATCTTATGTAACGACTCGAGTCTATGTAGCAAATGATGGCTTCGTTAATGCTGAAATGGTTACGATCCGATGTACTGTGAATGGGATGGTGGGAGATATTGCCACCATTACAACCCTTGAGCCCGGAGCCATGTCAATTGCTTTATGTGAATTCCAGGCGCCATTCGAAGGTCAACTGCTTCGCATTGAAGCAATCGTTGATGGTGGTGAAATCATTGATGAAGGTGATGAAACCAATAACGAGGGATCAATGAATTTGGTATTGATCGAACCTGCTGTAACCAACGATGTCAGTTCAGATGAAGGTCTGTCGACAACAACCATTTGGATCATCAGCATTCTTGTTCTTGCTGCCATCATTGGTGGTTTCATTTTCTTTGCTCCAGCTAAGATACGAAAGTATGAGTGATGAAATGACGAAACCGATTCTCTACAGTTTCCGCAGATGTCCTTACGCAATGCGAGCAAGAATGTGCTTACTTGAATCCGGAGTCGAAGTTGAACTCAGAGAAGTTATCCTTCGAGATCGTCCTGAGCACATGATGAAAATCTCACCAAAGGGAACAGTACCTGTTCTTCTCTTACCAGATGGAACAGTAATCGAAGAGAGTCTCGACATCATGTTGTGGAGTTTAGATGAATCTTGGCTTGTTGGCGATTGGAAAGATCTGATTGTTGTCAATGATGGAGATTTCAAGCACCATCTTGATCGTTATAAGTACAACAATCGTTACGAGAATGTCCTCTCGTCTGAGGAACACAGAGAACATGCAGTATCGATCCTCAAGACATATGAGGAGCGATTGTCCAAGCAAGCATACCTTTGTGGAGATTCAATCAGTTTAGCAGACATAGCCCTCTCACCTTTTGTTCGCCAATTTGCTAATACTGATCGAGCATGGTTTGACCAACTTCCTTTGCCACATCTGCTCAAGTGGCTTGAAGGAATCCTTGAGAGTAGTTTGTTCAAAGCATGCATGGTCAAACATAAACAATGGCAGGAAGGAGATGTTCCTGTCTCCTTTGGTCAGAATTAATGACGCGAAGCGTTATGGTATGCTAGCGTCTAGTCGTTCCATGAGACCAAAGGATTGGGTTGTTATTGCCGTGATGGCGATGATGTGTACAATGCCCTTGAGTTCGTTGGACTATGAGTTCCTAGAAGAGGATTTGATCATCGCTCAAGGGCCAGGTGGCCAGGGCAATCAAAACTCTTCTCTGA
>CALBJF010000398.1 GCA_937892665.1 uncultured euryarchaeote
ACAATCGCTGGAACTGTAGATGAAAGTTTAGGCGAATGGAGGACTATTTCAAATGCCAACATGGGACACACAACACCGCTTATTCCAGTAAATCCGAGCCAACATCTTCATGCGAATTCCCAATTCCAATTTACATTCACAAGTGATAGTTCTGGCACAAGTAACGGATATTGGATTGATGATATTGTCATCATCTATGATCAATCTGCTCGGGTTGAAGAATATGAATTGCAAGCCACGGGAATTTCAACAAGCGGAGCAGTCCCAGGTTCATGGGGTAAAATAACAATGAATTTAGAGAATATAGGAAATATTTCGGATTCTATCTCACCATCAATTATCAATCTACCACAAGATTGGAATGTTGCTTACTCCTATACTTCAGGAGCGGGAGTTAATCCATCTACTGGTGTACGACTTCTCCCTGGAGAATCGAAACTCATTGATGTTAAAATTCAACCAGACATCAATGCATCAACTGGTTTCACACAAATGTCATTCATAGGGACGAGTATGCAGCAACCTACTGTATATGCTTCAGAACCTATGCAATTTCAGGTACTCGCTGATAGAATACCATTCATAGATCAACCCGATATCAAACCCAAGTGTGCTCCAGGCTCATCATGTCTATTTGAATTAGAAATAAGTAATATCGGGCAAGCTACGGATGTGTTTGATTTGATAACAGAATCCAAAAATCTAGAAAGTGGATGGAGCGTATCTCTATCATTCGATCAGATTAAATCTGTAAGACTGACACCAAATCAACCAGTTAATGTTCGATTTTTAATGACAGTTCCAAGTGATGCAGTACCCGATAAAACAGGAGACTTTTGGTTCACACTCACGGCTCAAAATGATACAAGTCGAACAATTACAGAATCCGTTACGGTACAAGCTTCAATGATTTCAAATGCTAACGTTGAATTTGTGGGCAATGAAGTTGAATACATGTATATTTCAGCAGGGCAGACAATACACGTCCCTTACAAAATAACAAACGATGCCACCAGGCAAGACCTCTTCGATCTGTCAGTTGAAGTAAATCCGAAAGTTGGATGGATCATTGAACCAGAAGTTCGTCCACCAATAGCAATTAATCCCGGCATGACTGCCTCTTTCTACATTGCAATAACTGCGCCAAGCA
Source organism: uncultured euryarchaeote (assembly GCA_937892665.1). Taxonomy (GTDB): domain Archaea; phylum Thermoplasmatota; class Poseidoniia; order Poseidoniales; family Poseidoniaceae; genus MGIIa-L2. The sequence continues at coordinate 1,151 of CALBJF010000398.1, forward strand.
ATGGTCAAGCAAATGATGCCGCCCCTGCATTCAAGCCAATTGTAACGTCGACTCGAAGCACTACTTCGTTTACAGGAGTCCAATATGATCGTGTTCTTATTGATACAGTACATGACCTTAGCCTATCGTTAATCGATGCTGAACAATGGCTACGACCTGGAGCAATGAGTTCTATACATGTTGAAATAATCAATAATGGAAATGGGCCAAGTGATGCAGAACTCAGCCTACCGGATATTCCAGCAAGTTGGACTTTTATGCTACGTCAAGATGGAATTGTCTTGGAAACGAATCTCATCCCACTAACAGTATCCTATCTTGGAGATGATACAGCATCTGTGGAAATTCTAATCTCCATACCAATGAGTGAATCAGCAGGTGAATTGCATGAGATAACCATTGAAGTTACACCGAATGGTTTAGATTCGAATACAGTAGATAATTCAATCACACATATGATGATGACTGGAAGCGTACGATATCCATCTTACAATAGCACGAGTAATGATATCCATGCGATGATAAACTCTCCAGTCACTTTGAACGGAACCATCAGAAATATAGGAAATGCTTTGGAATCAGATATGGAAATTGGTTTTGAAGTATCAGCATCACCCCCTACAGACGATATTGTTGCCTTCTTAACTGCAGGCGTAGGAGGCCCAACGACTATTCCAAATTCACCACTCACGTTCCCAATGAGTGCAGGAGATACAAAACTCGTGATAATTGATTTGATAATTGGACCTGATGTGCCGCTTAATACGAGAATCGTTGTAACAACATACGTCGAAGGTGGACTTGATGAGCAAGAGAAGATTATACGAATTGAGCATCAGAATCTCATCATGGTTGATGAACAAAGAAAAATATCGTTTGAAGTTTCTCAACTTCCGACAGCACCGATAGAATCGGAGACTACGGGTGCAGAATTTTGGATCAATTTAACCAGTGAATCAACCCAAACAGAAGATGTTTCGATTTCAATCAACCATCCTGATTCCTGGCAAGTAATTTGTAATGGGAATCTATTCGAGGCTGCCGAATCAGTAAATGTAAGTCTGCAATACTCCCGCGAAGATGTTTCTGAAAAACAATACCTCTGTTCAATTCATCGATTGACGGGAACCTTAGATGGAGAATTAATTGTTTCAATGGAGACGTTCGATCAAACCATATCTTCCTCGTTTACGCAGAAGATCACCTACAAAGTTTCGGAAGATGAAGACAGTTTCATGAACTTAGAAATGAATGCGCCAACGATGATTACGGGAGGTATTGCCCTTGTCATGTTGATGCTAATTTCATTAATTATTCGTAGAAAACCTACTCCATTTGAAGATGAGAAAAA
>CALBJF010000399.1 GCA_937892665.1 uncultured euryarchaeote
AGATTCCAGAAGGACGCCCTCTGGACGAATTTGAAGACAAAACCATCAGTGCTGAACCTGAAATCATCGAACGTCCTGGCGATTCCTTAATTTCTGAACTATCTGGTGAAGATTCAAATGACTTCATCGAAGAACACGAGGAGCCACAAGCTGAAGAAGCCGCCGAAGAAGATGACGGAATCTCAGTCGATGAATACGGAACTGAATGGTGGGAAGACGAGAACGGAACGTGGTGGTACCGCGAAGAAGGCGCAGAAGACTGGTCTGAATTCACAGAATGACAAGCGTGATATTTTTCTAACACGAGTCGACCAGAGGAATGAGGGGGAGCCATGAGTCAGCAGTTTGGAACATACGACCTCGTCCTTCGCTCCGGGGTCGATCCAACGACTGGAGGCGTTGCAGTATGCGGTTTTACCACCGCTGGAATGGTTGGAGTCATCGCAACTTCACACATTATTGAATCTCTTGGATTGACCCAGCTAGGTACTGTGATGGATGAACGGTTTCCTGCAGTAGCTCTCATACAAAATGAAGTTCCTCGACACCCAGTTCGAGTCTATCAGGGAAATGGAATTGGCGTATTTACTGCTGAAATACAATTCGAAAAAGAGCAAGATATTGCCTTTGGTTCAACTGTTTTAGAATGGTTTACTGCTGGTGGATTTGAACAACTTATCATCATTGATGGAATCCTTAAGCCTGAAAAGGAAGTTCAGGGCGAAGGATTGTTTGCTGTAGGCGCATCCGAAAAGGCAAGAAAGCGATTGAAAGAGATGGATTTGAATACGATTCAACGAGGAATTGTCTCTGGAATTACTGGCTTTTTGTTAAGTGAAGGCGACCGGCTCAATCTCGATATCACAGCCCTTCTTTCAGAAGCAAGCCCAATGTATCCCGATGTTCGCGCAGCAGCCGTCGCCATTGAAGCAATCACTGAAATGACAGGTGTTGAGATTCCACTTTCTAAGATGCTTGAAAATGCAAGAGAAATAGAACATTCAGTTCAGGAAATCATTCAGAATTCAACACCGCTTCTACCTTCTCCAGATGATGATGTTGAAAACGATCCATCATTCGGTTGAATCCATTTTACGAACCATCTCTAAGACCACTTCGTAAGGGGCTTTAGTAGCGATATAGGGTCTTAAGTCTGGCACTCGAGCAGTCCGATACCCTTCCTCATTCAATGCTGCGATGAGGTCGACCATTGACGGCATTGATGCAGCCTTTGCCCAAGGGGCAATCTGGTCGTAGGGTAGAAGAAGGTGCTCCGATGAAAGCAAGGTGGAAGCATCTGAGATATATCGAACAGATCGCCGTAATTCTCGCTCAGCATACACTTGGTCAAGATCACTCCACTCAAGTCCAATATTATTTCCAGATTTCAAATCCTCTTCTGTTGGTAAACAGTAGTTGACCGCATGATCCTCTGTCATTCGGCCAGTAATCTCCTCATTCCACAAAGGCCCAATCCACATAGGTCCACTCGAACGTTCAAACTGCTCAGGAGTTGGATGTTTTACAAATGTGTAAGGGAGGTTATCATGCCGAACTCTCCACCCCATCTGTTGTCGATTTTCATCAGCCCCCAATTTGCTCTTTCGAACGAGAACTGAGACACGAACATGATGGCCATCGAAGAGAGCAAGAATAGGCTCAATAGAGCGATCCAGTCGTGCTGCACTGGTGGCTACCGTCCCGAGTAAGACACGTACAGCATCATCATGAGCGTAATGATCGACAATCCCTTTATGCCCGTATCTTCTCATCCCGGAGGTGGACGATGATCCAGTTAGTGCAGCAGTATCCGTTGCAGTCACTTCCAAAACACCAATGCGTCCAAGCCCCTGTAATGCAGTATCAAGAAATTGTACAGGCGAACCAAATGGATCGAGGTCAATCCATTGAAAGGATCCTTGAATCATTGCCATTCGGGCGTCATAACGTTGGAACTGGATTCCATCTTCACTGATATGTTCAATTGGCATTTGCTCATCTTCAAGTTCAGGAAAAGATCCATTTGTCCTGTTCTTTCGAACGGAAGAAAGAGCCCAATCCAGCGCCTGAGAATCAAGATCATTTGCAGTAATATGGAGCCGCTCTTGTAATTCAGGAGCGATTTCATTTCTCCATCTCCGTACTCGAATTCCGGTTGCGCACAATGCGTCAAGAGCCCGTATGGGGCGGTTTTCTGCAAGCCAACCATGTTCAAGAGCGTCTTGCAATAAGAGCACAGAACGTGTTCGAGCAGGCGCCATTGCAGGATTTACGAATCCAGTTCTCGACTTTGCCACAGGGCCTCTTGGCATATGAGAGGGACGTTCTTGATCGGATTGAAGATGAACAACAGTCCGACCTTCAAGCCAGAGATGCCCAGGCCAACCGGCAGGGTCTTCTTCTCCGGTGAACGTATCGGCCATGGTCAATGGAACCAATTCTTCTTCTTGACCGCACCGCATCAATAGTGCTGAAACATAACTTGTGAATTTACATGTGTAACCTTGTGTCCGTCATCATGTACATGGCCAATAATTTGGGCTCCAGAATTCTTTGCTCCTAGGAAGTTCAGTATGTCTTCACTCGCCTTTTTTGATACTGCCAAGACCATTCCCATTCCCATGTTGAACGTACGGTGCATTTCCAAATCTGTAACGTTCCCATTTTGTTGAAGCCATACAAATTCTGGAGGAATCGGCATAGGGCTATCGATATGCCATCCAAGTGAATCATGTAATCTGAGAAGATTGGATAGTCCTCCTCCAGTGATGTGCGCAATGCCATGGACATCGTGAACAGTTCCGCTCTCTGCTTTTAGGTGATGAAGTAGGCCGACAACAGGATCACAGTAAATCCGAGTAGGGGTCAAAAGTACCTCTGCAACGGTTGGATTTCCTTCGGTCCATCGAGGGATTTCTCTTCCAGCAAATTCTGGGTTAAACGGACAAGCATCCTCGTAGCCAAGTCCACTGTGCTTGATGATGTTTCGAACAAGAGAAAATCCATTTGAATGAATTCCAGATGATGGAAGTCCAATCAACACATCTCCTGCTTGAAGCGTCTCGCCGGTTATTGCATCATCTTTAGCGAGAAACCCAAGGGCTGTGCCTGAGAGGTCAAGTTCTGTAACAATCCCTGGCAAAGATGCAGTTTCTCCTCCAGCCAACGTGACGTTTGCTAATTCACAGGCCTTTGCAAGAGATGCTCCAACTGCAGCATGAACTTCAGGATCAGGTTTCGGAACCGCAATGTAATCGACAAAGGCAATTGGTTCAGCACCAACACAGAGCAAATCATTCACGTTCATTGCCATACAATCTATACCGACGCTCGCCCATTGTTTGACAGCTGTAGCGATCTGTAATTTGCTCCCAACTCCATCAGTAGCCATTGCAAGAAGGTGGTTTCCAAATTCAATAAGGCCTCCAAAGCCACCAGGTAAGTCGACTGGTGCTCCTGGCGTTCCAGGCTTTCTGGTGGAACGTTGCAGAGAACCTATCAGTGAAGCGACAGCGGCTCCTTCGAGATCAATATCAACGCCGCTTGAAGCATAATCCATTGAGTCGCTCATACCGTTGCCAGAGCAAGACGTTTCATGAATCAATCGTTTGTGAATACAAGGCGTTAGCCCCCTCAATAATCGAATCATGTGATTCAGAAAGGCGGTGTCCATCATCGACTTTGTGGAACTGCAGTATATTCTTCCCAGAACGTTCAGCGTATTCAAGGCTGCAGGAAATAGGGACGATGTCATCTCCAATACCGTGAACAATGACTGTTGGCATACCGTTTGGGGCGATTAGGATTGTCTCCACATCAACAGGTTCCTCTTTCAGATGGAGTGCAGGGGCGCACAAAAGAAGTCCAGTAAAGTGATGCGACATTCTCATTGCAACAATCGCAGCAGTAAGGCCGCCATAACTTGAACCTGCCAAGATTGGCTTCTTGTCAGCGTGTTGGTTACAGATTGCTTCCAGAAGAGCAACTCTTTCACTGAGAACCATTCCTTGAAAATCTGGGGCAAGAACTTCGAATCCAGCTGCTCTCAAAGCCTGAATTTTGCTTCCGTTAGGCGTACCTTCAAGTCCATGAGCGAATATAATCATAATTCATCTCAACCGCTCGGTTCTTATCAATTTATTGAGTAAAAAATACTTTCCGGGGAAGTTCCACTGGCGTCAAAAACATTGGCTAAAAAGCGGATGACGTCGCTGTATTTCTCCAGTGGAAACAAAGGGGTGGTTTTGATTGAGCGCGCTTTCTATAAACTGTAGCCCATTATCTACAACTCCACGCAGTGTGAATACTATGATTCAGGATTTCGATTTAACAGCTCGGTGGTCCACCCTCCTTCATGCCCATTTCACTGAAGCAGTTCACAATATTGCACAACTTTGGCCTGATGTTCAAAGTCTTGAAGTCTCTTACCAAATCATCGAAGGATTTGATCATGATTTCGCACAGAGTATACTCAGCCAGCCCGAACTTCATTACGATGCTTCAAACAGAGCCCTACGAGAACTTCTTGCAGATGTTGGACACGGAGCAATCCACCCATGGGTTCGAATCGTTCATCTTCCAAGCGACCAAGTACGAACTGTTTCACAGCTTCGTTCAGATGACATAGGGGCTATGTTGGCCATCGATGCTGTCATAACAAAGATTTCAGGAGTGCGTCCGAGGATGTACTCTGCAACATTCAAGTGTGTGGCCTGTGAGCATTTGATTACAATTAACCAACCCAATGAACAAGAACTGATTCATCCGATGGAATGCACGCAAATCGACGGTGGTTGCGGCTTGAATAGCAGACAAACGCGATTCGAACTACTCCATGATCGATCAGTACTCATCAACTCTCAATTTATCGAACTACAGGAACTTCCTGAACAAGTTCGCGGTGGTGCCCAACCAGAGCGACTAAGATGCATTGTAGAACATGATTTGACAGGCGTGGGAAATCCAGGCGACAGAGTAAAAGGAAATGGCGTCCTCTTTATCCGTTCTCAAAGAAAGCATGGCAAGGATACCCCTGTCTTCGATATTTTTCTAAGAATCCAATCACTCGAACGTCAGAATCTCGCGCTAGAAGAAATTGTTGTTTCCGATGAAGAGGAAGCTCAAATCCGAGAACTTGCAAGTTCCCCTGACATCTACGACAGATTATCGAATTCTATTGCACCATCCATTTTTGGTATGGGGAAAATCAAAGAAACGTTGATGCTCCAATTGTTTGGGGGCGTAGCAAGACTCAATCCTGACGGAACGAGGAATCGTGGCGATATTCACATCTTGCTAATGGGAGATCCAGGGGTTGCAAAATCTCAACTTTTGGCATATATGGGGGCGATTTCTCCCCGTGGCCGATTTACTTCTGGAATGTCTGCATCAGCAGCCGGGCTTACCGCAGCAGCAGTTCAGGATTCGACTGCTGATGGCCGCTGGACGCTTGAAGCTGGAGCGCTTGTTCTCGCAGATCAAGGACTTGCAGCTATTGACGAATTTGACAAAATGAATCAATCGGATCGCTCAAGCATGCACGAAGCGATGGAACAACAACGTATTTCAATTTCAAAGGCTGGAATCAATGCGAGTTTGAGAACTCGGTGTGCAGTTCTTGCAGCAGCAAACCCGAAGGCAGGTCGCTTCCAACCAGTATCAGAGGTCCCATTTACAGGCCAGATCAACCTTGACCCTCCTCTAATCTCCCGTTTTGATGTGATCTGGCTATTGACCGATGAACCATCCGAAGAAAAAGACGCAAAGATTGCAGGACACATCGTAAAAAACCGATTTTCGGGAACAAGCGAGTTACTTGTCAATGAAGGGTCGGCTCCAGATCCAACGAAACAGAGTTCGGTTGTAACAACCCCATCGCACATAGAAGGGCATCTTCACCGTGATTTCATGCGAAAATACATCGCATTTTCAAAGCGATCAATACATCCAAACCTCGACGAGGAAGCAAGGAGGCTGATCATCGATTACTACGTCGGAGAACGGAAAAAAGTTGGAGACTTCCAAGACACAGTGGCTATCACAGCACGTTCTCTTGAGGCTCTTGCACGATTGACAGAAGCGAGTGCGAGAATACGACTCGCAGAAACAGCAACCCTTCAAGACGCAGAACGAGCAGTCCGTCTGACTAAAATGTGGCGTTACGATTTGATGGGTGAAAACTTCGATGAAACGGCAGTTCAGTCCAATAAAAAGGGCACTGCCCGACATGCTGAACGAACTATTCTGGACATCATTGCACGATTCCAGCAAAATGGAGGAGGGGTCGCCCAACTTTTGGATGTCATCAACGAAGCTGAGCGTGAAAATATACCTCGCTCTAAGGCAGAAGAAGTCATTGAGAAACTCAATCAAACAGGTCGTTTGATGAGGCCAAATGGATATGATACCCTTCAAATTGTTTGAATCTTAAGCGTTCACCTCATGAAGTGGATGCACGTGGGATGGATATGGCTGAGATTGTCCGTGAGGAACCAGAAGGCGTCCTTGAGGACGCTTCTTCCTTCGATACCGAACAACTCGGCTTCATGTGTGGTATCGAAGTTCACCAACAATTAGCCACTGGAAAACTCCATTCAAGGCAACCGTGCGATCTCTTCGATGTTACCATTGAAACCGTTCCTGATGAGTGGCCTCGGTACAGTAGGAAATTACGGTTAGCAAGTGGGGAAGGAGGCGTTGTTGATATCGCAGCACGCTTCGAGAAACGACGCAATCGCTCGTTTGTATACATACAATCTCCAAATGCAGGCCTCATCGAACTTGACGATAGTCCACCTCTTCCGCATGATTCTGATGCACTCAATATTGCTCTAACCGTTTCAGCATTACTTGATTCAAAGCCAGTTACTGCGATTCAGACAATGAGGAAAACGGTTGTCGATGGTTCGAATACGAGCGGGTTTCAAAGAACTTCTCTCATCTCAACTGATGGTGTTCTCAAGACTGACATGGGCGATGTAGGAATCGATGTATTGTGCTTAGAAGAGGACAGTGCTCGTAAATTAGAGACAATTTCAACATCATCCGGTGAGCAAGTCATCTACAATCTCGATCGACTTGGTGTTCCGTTGATTGAAATTGCAACATCACCTGATATTATTTCACCTGAACATGCCCAAATGACAGCAAAAGCATTGGGAAGAACACTCAGAGATACTCGAAGTGTACGACGCGGACTCGGTTCAATTCGCCAAGATCTCAATGTAAGTGTTGCATGCGGCGACCGTGTTGAAATCAAGGGTTGTCAAGATTTAGGATGGATTCCTAAGATTGTTCGATTAGAAATGGTACGACAAGTCCACATGTATCGGCTTGCGAACACGCTTCGACAGGAGCTTAATCTTCCTTTACTACCAACTGATCGACGCTTGGATGATGCTTCAATAGAAGCAGAAGTAGCAAGAACAGTTGAACAACACCTCCCAACAGAATGTTCAGATGTTTCTTCTGTCTTTTTAGATTGTGAAAGCAGAATGGTTCGTGAAGGGTTAGATTCTGAATACAAGATGATTGCACTGAAACTCCCTGGTTTTGC
>CALBJF010000400.1 GCA_937892665.1 uncultured euryarchaeote
GATTATGAAGGCAGCGAGAAGGGATGGCGTGTTGTCAAAGAATTCGCCTGGGAACATCAAATGCCACTCAAAACAGAATTGAGAATTGGTGGAAAGAAACTTCAGTAATGATGCAGTAAAATCACTTTACCAATTTGTACTAATTAGATTCTTATCAAGTTTAGACCATGAGCACAGTAGGCAATGGTCTTATGAAGCACCAACGAATGAAAGAAATCATGGAGTCTCGTAAGAGAGTTATCGGCCCTAGCCTCGCGTTCATGCTCTTAGCGTCTACGCTATTGGTATTTGCAACACCAACACAAGCAGATATATCTGATGAAATATCAATTTTACATACTGCAGTAAATCCTGAAAATAACAAGACGTATCATCTTCTTTCAGCTTCTTCGTGGGAAGATGCCGCATTTCGAGCACGATCACTAGACGGCTATCTTACCACAGTTGATTCGGATATTGAAAATGCATGGCTCTTCGATACATTTGCTGGATTTGATAACCAAAGCCGCCATCTTTGGATTGGATTGAACGATGTTCAAGATGAAGGAATCTACCGTTGGCATGATGGAACACCATTTTTGTACAGAAGTTGGGGTGAATCCCAACCAACTGGAAGCGATGATGCAGATTACGTGCACATTGCATCAACCAACATGGGTAACATCATGCCAGGAACTTGGAATGATTTGGAAAACGATCCCGAATACTTCCCTGTGTATGGTGTTGTAGAAGTTGGCGATGGTGCTGATTTCTCACTCCGATTTAATGGTGAAAGTGATCACATCAAAATATTAAACGATGATGGACTTCAACCAAATGCATCATTACTTATTGAAGCAACAATCAAACCCTCTGACTTGAGTGGTATACGATTCATTACTATGAAAGGGGACTACGGATGGGGAATGTACCTTTCAGAAGGCTACATCGGCTATTCTTCTGAATACAGCCTCTCAAAGCACCCATTGTCAAACATGTCAGTAACTGTCGATAACTGGTCGACAATAGAAGTTGAAATTGTTGAGGGTGTTGGTGGAGAATTCAGAATTGACGGAATCCCAGCAGGAAATATCTCTGCTGAAGATGCAAACATACCTGCTGGAGATTTTGGTTCGAACGATTGTTTCACGTCAGGAGAATCATGCGATGAACTCTACATCGCTCGAATGGGCGCAGGTTGTGACTGTTACCATTTCGAGGGTATTATCGATGATGTAACAATCAAGTCAATGGATGATATGACTTGGGATATTATGACTCAATGGACATTCTGGGAAGGTGAAGGCAGTGATGTCGGCGATTCCTTAAACGATGATATGTTTGAGAGGAATGGAGATATTCACGGAGCAGATTGGGTCATGCCAGATGGGTCTATAATTGCCCAAGCAATTGAACTAATCAATGATGATTACATCATTATCGAAGATGTCAAAGAAGGTGACACTCTTCTGTTCTATGCAGATATTGAAGACCTAACAAAGTATTTTGATGTCTCTTTTTGGAGTTGGTCAGAAGACTATTGGTCCGGTGAAGCAGGATCTGACACATTCGATGTCTTTGTTGGTTACGATGAAATTCCTGCACCATGGGATTATGACATGGAATTAACAGGTTATTATGGTTCAATTTACGGAAGTTGGACTTGGCCAGAACACGATGTGATGTGGTTCGCTCTCGTAGCAAATGAAGACTTAGATGAACTCGAAGTCAGCACGTATTGGCAAGTTGCTGAAGCTCCGCCAAGTCTTGAAGAAATGACTGAATTATTCAAGGGAGTCCCAATTACCCAACAATCGAATGAAGCAGAAGATTACAATGCTGCAATCAATTACTATTTCGTCAACGTAACCGAACCACTCACTGAATTGAAAGTGGAAACATACGGTGGAAAGGGGAACGTCCAACTGGCTATTTCAAAGGGTGGACCCGTAGATCCAGACTATGGATTCTATACTGAAATCGATTTTATTGATGATATTTTACCAGGAGAAGGAATTACCGGTTCCTCTATGGAAGACTGGTCAATGACTCAAGGAAATGACGAGGAAGTTAACCTGTTTGATGTAGAACCTGGAATCTATTACGTGATTACATATACGTATCGAAAATCCAATGATTACACAATCCTCGCAGATATGACATATGCACCCACAAACGCAGATCCAACAACGGCAGTGGAATTGACTCCAGGTATTTCCTATGGACCTATGAGTGGATACAATGGACTTGACCAATACTTCTTCATCGATGTACCAACAGGTACCGAACGATTAGAAGTTGACCTTGACAATGGATTTGGAGAGGCTGGCCTGCACATGCGAGTTGAGAACACTCCTACTGCCAGTGAAGCAGATTATCACTCAGGTTCTCCAGGAGCAGGCGATAAGATTGCATTCAACAATCCTACACCTGGAACATGGTACATACTACTCGATTCGGAGACTGTTTTCAGCGGAGTTGAGATTACTGCCTCTTTTACTGACCTCTACATATGGGAATATGATGGTACACCCATTCAGTTATTCAAAGATGAACAAATCGATGGTTTGAGTGCCCCGGCTGGCGAAGAACTATTCTTCTATGTTGAGGTTGGTAGAAATACTCAAACACTAATCATCAATACATTTGGCGGTTCTGGAGAATTACTTATCAAAGGTGAAGGAGAAACAGATTTCGGATTTGACGATTTCGACTTCGATTTCTTTGATGAAGAGATGATGGATTCAGGAAGGCAATTTGGCGAGAATGAGTGGATTTCATATGGAGAAGGTACATCTCAAGAATTGTACATCTATTTCCCTGCTCAAGGTAGAGTTGACATCACACTGACTTCTATCGATGATTTCTCTGATGTCTCAATTGTAGCCACATGGGATGGACGTGATGGCCCCAACGGTCCTAATGATCCTGATGAACCAGTAGATCCAGACGAAATCCTAGCTTGCGACGAAGGATTGAAAGAAATGATGAGCGACAATGACATCAATGGAGATGGGCTCATTAGCGCCTCTGAATTCAAATATATTGATGACTTCAATGGAAGAACCGTTGAATTCTCTGAAGTGAATCAGAATGGAGATTCTTACTTAGAATTTAATGAAATTTTAGCCTTTGCTTGCAACTGTGAAAACGAGTTGGCTCTCTTCAGCCTCCAGATTGACGAACGAATATCGAACTCGAATTTTGATGAAATAGAATTTTACAACGGTGATACAGGTAAGCATTATTCATCCGAGAAGTTGGATTTCAACCGAGATGAATTTATCGACTCGTTTGAATTAAGGGAATACGCTCTAGTCTGTGAAACCATCTACAACCCGATGGATACAGACGGAGACGGAGTTTTAGATCCTGATGACCAATTCCCGAACGACCCAGATGAACAATCTGATGCGGATGGAGATGGCGTTGGTGATAATGCTGACTTTGCTCCTAGTGTATCCAACGACGTGGTCTACAGTGCTGGTGCAGTTATCTTGATTGCCTTGTTCGGAGTATTGGTTCTGGTTATACGTGGCGCAGGAGGCTCTGATGATATGCAACAAGATCAATGGAACAAAACCGATGCATTTGCTGAACAAATGATGGCCATGGATGGAGGAGTATCAATGTTAGAAGCCCC
>CALBJF010000401.1 GCA_937892665.1 uncultured euryarchaeote
GTCCCCGGCTCCGAAGGCCGGAAGGATATCCAGACTACCCCAATCGCCCTGTTTTGACCCAGTTGGCTTCCCTTTTTGAAAGGGTTGGTGGGTATGGACTATCTTCAAAGGCTTGAAAGAGAACCAAGGAAAAGGAATGGAATAATATAGCCAATGATTGTCAAATAACCAAGAATAAATCCAGCGATTCCTTGTCCTGAACCGGTACCTGATCGATTTCCTTCCGCTTGACCAAGGTGACCGAAAATGATTGCTAGGATTCCAAACAACCATCCAACTGCCCATGTAATGCAAATGAGATAGCCAAGAAAATAACAGACAATTCCAATAATACCCATTACCAATCCAGTGACTGCCATACCGTTTCCATTTTGTTGAATCATGATCTGTTGTGCCATCATTGGTTGCTGAGTTGTACCAAACAAAATTGGTTGTACTGGCTGGGACTGCATTGGTTGCTGAACTGGATTCACTTGAATTGGAACCGCTGCAGGAGGTTGATTCTGAGGCATTGACCCATCTGGTTGCATGGATGTGCTTCAACCATGTTTATATTGAACATTTCGTATTCAAATCGTTTGAGGAGCGGCTTCATTGACTGAAGCAGAGACACCTGCTGCATATCGTTCAAAGTTTGTGTTGAACATTTCAGCCAACTTGTCAGCTGTTGCATCATAAGCATCCTTGTCTTCCCACGTTGTTCTTGGTTGCAAAAGGTCAGAAGGAACGTCTGGGCATGAGGTCGGTACTTCGAATCCAAATCGGCCGTCTGTAATGTACTCAACATTGTCAAGATCACCATCAAGTGCAGCGTTGAGCATTGCACGAGTGTACTTAATTTTCATTCTATTTCCAACACCGTAAGGACCACCGTTCCATCCAGTATTGATGAGCCATGCCGTTGAATCGTTTTGTTCCATTTTCTCTGAAAGAAGATCTGCGTAAACACCAGGATGCATAGGCATGAATGGTTCACCGAAGCAAGCCGAGAAGGTTGCCTGAGGCTCCTTTACACCAATTTCAGTTCCAGCAACTTTTGCTGTGTATCCTGAGATGAAATGGTAGGCTGCTTGTTCTGGAGTGAGGCGAGAGATTGGCGGAAGAACACCAAACGCATCACAGGTCAGGAAGATGACATTCTGTGGATGCCCTCCTCGTGAATCTGGAGTTCTGTTATCGATGAATTCGATTGGATATGAACCACGTGTGTTCTGTGTTTTGCTCACATCAGTAAAGTCAGGAACACCATCTGCACCGAGAACGATGTTCTCGAGAACGGTTCCTCTTCGACGGGTGGTTGCAAAGATTGCTGGCTCATCTTCTTCTGAGAGGTCAATGAGTTTCGCATAGCATCCACCTTCGAAATTAAACACACCATTTGCGCCCCAGCCATGTTCATCATCACCGATGAGAGCGCGCTTTGGATCTGCAGAGAGTGTTGTCTTTCCAGTTCCAGAAAGACCGAAGAAGATCGCAGTGTTTTCTCCTGTCGTATTGGCAGAGCAGTGCATTGGAAGGATTCCTTTCTTTGGAAGAATGAGATTCATGATCGAGAAAATCGATTTCTTAATTTCTCCAGCGTATCGAGTTCCGCCGATGATGACTTCACCTGCTGCGTAATTAACAATCACAAAGCATTGCGAGTTGAGAGATGCATCATCAGCCTCGAAATGAGGTGCGTGGAAGACAGTGAAATCAGGTGTATGAGATGCAAGCTCTTCCACGGATGGTCGAACAAACATGTTCCGAGCGAACGTACTGTGCCAAGCATTGTGAGTAATCACACGGATTGGAAGGGCTTCGGAAGGTTCAGCACCACAGGCGAGGTCTTGCACGAAGAGATGTTCTTGTTCTGAAAGATAGTCGATGACTTGAGCACGCAATCTCTCGAATGTTGCAAGGTCTGTGGAGATGTTGACATCACCCCAATTTACGTCATTTGAAGTCGATTCTTCTTCGACAATGAATTTGTCATTCGGGGAACGCCCAGTTCGCTCGCCAGTCTCGGTTACAAGAGCGCCATGAGCACTTAGAACACCTTCATTACGAGCAATCGAAATGTCGAGCAGTACGTCGGTATCAAGGTTCCAATGAACCTCGCCTCTAGGGCTAAGTCCGTGCGTTGTCAGGGGGGTCGATGTCGGGGTGGAGGTCTCCGCCATGCTAGTTCGTATCGCGGTCTGTCTTTGTCCCTTTCTATTCGGCCATACGAAAATTAGAGCAGAATTAACCTTCTAAGGGGAGGTTTGAAACAGGACTTTGGAGGAGAGGATATCATGGAGGAGGAAACTTCTGACCACGACCTCGTGGAAGACGAAGTCCTGCGGAAGAAGAATTTCGACCGCGGAATGGGCGTCGATTTGAATCGATTCCTTATCGCAGACCCTGAACCAGAAGTCGAGGAAGAAGAGAAAGTGCCTGCCGCATCTACTGAAACGGATGCAGCAGTCGGTGAAATCGCTGATTTCTTTTCCGCACCAAACACTCAACGAAATGAACCTGGGGTAGTGAAAAGAGACGGAACCGTCGATGCGCCAGCAGCTGAAGATTCTGTCACAGATATCGCCGTACATGGTGAGCGCCGTATTGGATTTGGACTACTTGTTGGCATGGTCTTGGTTTGGTCTGTCCTTGGATGGGTCGTTGGAACTGCATTACCGCCTCTGCTTGGAGGCCCACTTCTCATTCTCATGGGGTTATCCGGACTATGGGCTGGGGAGAAATGGATTCCGATGCCAAGAATGCACCTCCTTGGCGTCACATGGGTCATTATCTCCATGAAAATCCTCTATGGTTTTGCACTCGACGCACATCACTGGGGCTGGTTTGACGCCTCACCGTTGGGTGCAGATGAAACTCTTGGATTGTCTCTTCTTTCGTTAATTGGATTCAATGTATACATTGCTCAACGTCATAATGACGATGCGATTGCTGCTCAGGCAACACTGGTCTTGCTCGCTCTTGGAAGTGCTACTGGAGCGCTCTATGACGAAATTGGTGTTGCGACCATGATCTTGTTGGGTACGCTTTCTATGCATGGCTTAGCCGTCTTCAGAAATTCAGGAAATCTGGCAAGCCTTGGAATTGCAGTTTCATATCTATGGATTGGGCTCCATTCCTTTTCCCAAGAATGGCAAATCGCTGGTATTGAAATCGTCTCATTCGACGATGAACTTCTCCTCTTCATGCTCATGTTTGCAGTTACTGCAACCAATGCGGTCATCGCAACACAGTTCCACAAAGCGGACAACTGGTTCTCAGAGGCTGCGAAAGCATTGGGTCTTGGAAAACCAGGATTATGGGCCATATCTGTTGGTTTAGGAATGATCGGTGCGCTTCTCGCCATCGCAGCAAACAGAACCGAAACCGGCTATGCATTAGCTCAGCTACTGCTTCTCATCAGTGCGTTTGGAGCATCGTACCTTACTGTACGTGGCGTCGACTGGAAACGATTAGCCCCGTTCATCCTCATCCCAGCACCATTCCTATTGGCGCTCGTCATCCTAATGAGCACGGGTGTATTCTCAATACCAGTTGCAGACTTGAATGGATACAGTCTCTATGCAATCCTTACTGCTCTGTTCACGTCCATCGCCTTACTGAGCAATCAGCAAGCTGTATCTGACCATGTCCTATGGATGGGTGGAATCGTCGTCGTCATCTTACTGACGCTGCTCATACCTGGTGAAATCGAAGGATGGCGCTTATTGGTGGCACAAGGATCTGTCTGGATTGGCCTTGCATGGCTGGGTGTCCAGCGAAAGTCTCCTTCAATCTCAGGCGTTGCTGTTCTCGCCCCTTGGATATGGCTGTTGATGTTCGCAACCGATATCGAATCTCGAATGTTCTCAAATGATTTCATTCCCGTCGTTTTGAATGAGCAACATGTCGCCGTATGGATGCTTCTTCTCATTCTCCAGCAACTGTATGTGAACATCAGTCAAGGCGAATCGACTCTAAATCTCGCAGGTCGACTTGCTGGGTTGAGTGAGTTAAGCGCCCGAGCTCGAGATTCTGGATTGCTCCAATTGTGGAACCTTTCCTTCATCATTTCACTGATCAGCGTATGGGGTATTGCTCGTGTGGACGGATTGCCCGCATGGGGATTACTCGCTTTGATGGGAGCCATTCTCATCTTCCATGGAACCTTAGTTGCCCTTGAACAGCATCGGGGCCAACCGCGTACCATGCTCGTTGCTTGGAGCGTTTTCGCCCTTTTCTTTGGATGGAAGTTTGGCCATACTTCGCTTTACGCAGCAAGTCTTGTTGCAGGATGTTCACTGCTTCTGGTTCATTCGGACAAATTGTTCGAAGATGATGATGAAGCGAAAAAGAATCAATCGAACAGCATTGTTACATTGCAACTTCTCGTCATGAGCGGTTTACTTCTAATGCCTGCGTTGCGGGAAGCAGATGCATTGGAACTAACCAATTCTGATTGGTTTCCAACAGGTGTTGAAGATGCAACCTTCATGACAATAATCTCTCTTGGAGCACTCTACCATTTCTTGCGACGAGTCTTGCTAATGGACAAATTGCTTCCACCAACATTAGCAACCGTAGCAATGATTTCCGCCATGTTGTACACAGGCGTTGCACTGGAAGCAAATCTGATCACAACCTTTGCAATTCTCAGTTTCGTTGGTGCTGGAGCCTATCTCGCAATCCAGGGCGAATGGCGCTCTGGCATGCGCTCTGTTGCTCGAAAAGAAGAGCGTTTACAGGAATTACAAACCAAACAAAACACCCAGGCGTATCTCAATCAGTCATCCAAGGAAACCGGCGTGACGCTTATCGATCCAAAACGTATCGAGTTGGCTGAAAAGCAAAAGAAGCGAGCAAAACGCTCTGGCACATCACAACAGGATGATCTTGAAGTTGGAGACATTCAACACAGACCAACCATTGTTCTCTCGTTCCTTGGAGTTTCCATTCTCGCCTCTGTCATGTTCGCTTTCCTCGGTGGCGACCAAACAACGGCAATCATTCTCTGTGCAAGCATCTCAATTCTCTTCATCAGTTTAGCACGCATACGAGCTGAATCGCTGAAGTTACGATTGGTTGACATTCTCGGAGTTGAGATCCCAGTTGCTTTGACAATGATTGGACTTGTCCTCGTCCATCTCGCTGGACGAGCCAGTCAAGGAACAGTTTTCCTTGAAGAGCAATTTGATTTACTGGTCTTAATGGCCAGCTTGATTATTCTTGGAGGATTTAGCCTCCTCAATCGAAGCGATCTCGGCGTGCGTATTCCAAACGTATTGGATATGATTGTTGGGCTATTTGTTCTCGACCGTATCTTTGGAATCCTTGCAGGTGGAGAACTCCCGCTTCCAATGCTAACCAATCCGTTTGAATTCGAGGCTCTATCGTGGACAATTCCTGTATTCAGTATCGAGATTGTTCTCATCACCGCAGCTTTACTCTGGGATTGGGTGGAACGCCAACGTCGTGTTCGAGGCCTGCAAGACCATCGAGGTGCACTCGGTCGCGTCTCATTCGGACTCTCAGTTCTAATTCTCTCGTTCGGACCTGCAGGGCTCATCGCTCTTGGATTAATGTTCAACAAGGGATGGGTTTGGAAACAACCTGCTGTTCTGATGCTTGGAATGATGGTCTTACCGTTTGCCCTGAACAGTTTACTTTGGTGGATTGAAGTCGAATTCGATGTAACAATTCTTGACATCTGGGTTTCAGCCCTCATCTTTGGTGCTCTGAACCTTATCGCAGCATCATTTGCAACGGCAACAAACCGGGGGTTATGGATTTCTGCAGCCCTCTGGGCTTCCCAAGTCTTGTTCATCATCAGTGGAATCATTGCTCCAGATCTCCTCATCTTCGTCCTTGAACTGCTCGCTATGTCGGTGACATCGTGGGTCATTGGCGTACTAACGCTACGACGCGGATGGAGAATCATTGGTTTCCTCAACCTGATTGTGGCATGGATTATTGCAGGCGTCCTCATCTACCAAGGTATGGCTCCAATCTCTGGATTTGTACTCTTGCTGGTAACAGCTGCTCTGCTTGCAGTAATTACCTACTTGACGCAATCAAGAGACGAGTTGCTCGCACGTCAATGAGCAACTGGGTTGAAGGTTCGTAAGAAGAAATTCTGAATTGAACGCAGCATGAGCATTGCATCAAACCCTGGTTCTGCTTGTGCGAATCGAAGAGAGATGCTGGTTTTAGCTTGAGTACCACTGTTACGGATTCCAAGACTGACCTCATTACCATTCAATTGACATCGGATAAGCATCAAATTCGGCTCTCCTTCCAGACCCATACGTTGCCAGTTCGTCACCTCTCCAGCAAGTGCAAGATGCGTTATGGCCATCGATTCAACTGAATCTGCATATTGGTTTTTACCATCCCACATCCATCGGTTTGGGTTCGTCACACTGACGCGTCGCTTCCATCCTTTTTCCATTGGATTTGAAGAGGGATGTTGCGTTGAAAGTAAGAACATGATCAACGTCATTGCACCATCACCAACCAGACTCCACGCCGAACCATTTGGATGAGGCGAGGGTAAGACGAGATGGCCTGAGTCTTCGATTCCCAACATAATTGGCAAGGCCTTGCCTGTGAGTGAATGATTCTTTGAAAGAGCGTGAGAAAGCCACCGATCCCCCACTGCAGTTTCAATTCCAATCATCGATTCTTGCTGACGAACCGAAGTAAGAAGCGTCAGATTTGATTCAATACTTGCTGCAACAATCCAATCTGCATCCAAAGCAGAGAGAAGGGCATCAGCGATATCATCGCCATCAACAACACAGATTCCATCATGTGTTTCTTGAAGCAGAAGACAGCGATCGCCATCACCGTCAAGAGCCGCTCCAACGATGGCACCTATTGCTTGAGAAGCAACGGAGCGGACAAGCAAGTGGTCGCTTTTTTTTGC
>CALBJF010000402.1 GCA_937892665.1 uncultured euryarchaeote
GTTGAATGGACAAGCCAAATCCAAACGATGTACGCAGCTGGTGCTCGGATATTTGTTGAAGTTGGGCCAAAGAGAGCATTGACGATGTTTGCATCTCAAATCCTTGAAGATCAACCACACCTTGCAATCATGACGAATCATCCGAAGCAAGGAGGAATCGCATCTTTCCTTACAGCATTAGGAGCGCTTGCTGTTGCAGGCCGCCCTCCCAGAAGAATCGAGGCGAATTCAGAGGTTTTCTCCCAGGCATTCAGAGCAGGTCCTATCGAAGCACACTCTGCGATAGAACTTCCAGTTCGTTCCAGCCAAGAACATCTTCGAGTCCGAGCACGCCCTCTTCCATCGAAAGGCGGTGCTGCACCACCTGTATCTGCTCCGGTTTCAACTACAACACAAGTTGTCAAAGAAACAACAGTGGCCGACTACATTGGCGATAGAATATCATCGCATTGTGGTTATCCAGCAATGTTCTGTCAAGGAATGGTCAATCTACGTTCTGGACTTGGATTATCCGAATCTTCTGTTCAAACAATTATTGCAGGAATACGAAATGAAGCCAAAACAGATTCTGAAGTTGATGTTTCAAGTGCAGAGACAGTTGCAGATTTGGAACGTTGGGTACGCGAAACACCTCACGGTTGGGCTCCTCGAGTTCATCTTGTTTCAGCCCAAGCCAGTACTCAAGTACAATCTGTCGCCGTTCACGATCCTTTGATGCAACGACGTTCTGACCCATATGTCATCTCAGGTATCTCACTTGGTCTTCCGGGTGGAGAGAAAGTCTTCGACGAGGACGTTTTCGAACGCTTGGTTCGTGGTGAAACGTGCATCCAAGAAGTATCTGATGAATACAAACAACGTCTTCTCGATAAGAACATTACACGCCTCATCAAAGGCCGTGATGGTTCTGTAAACATGGAACAAGCCAAGGTGTTTGGAGACATTCCTCAATTAGCAGGAGTCAAAGCAGCATTCGACTTAGCAGAAGAATTCGGCGTAGATCCCAAACTCGTAATGGCATGGGATATCACGACACAACTCGCTATGGGTGCAGGCCTCCTTGCTCTTCGCGATGCGGGAATCCCACTCACCCCAGAAGAACAGATTGGTAAAGGCGGACTGCGATTAATACGAAATTGGCAAGTTCCTTCAGTCCACAGAGACCGAACTGGAATCGTCTTCGCATCATGTTTCTCTGGAATGCAGATGGCCATGAAGCATGCAAAGTCTGACGGTGATGATGGTGAAGGGAAGTTCGACCGTCGATACCTCTTCCAAATTTTGACGATGGGTCATTCACAATTCGCTCAATATACAGGCATTCGAGGTCCTACAACCACGATTAATCTGGCATGTGCTTCTGCTACTGGGGCTTTCCAGATAGCGGAAGACTGGCTGGCAAACGATCGTGTTGATCGAGTTGTTATCCTCTCCGCTGATGATGTGACAGGCGATGAACTATGGGAATGGATTGGCAGTGGATTTGCGGCCTCTGGAGCAGCATCAACCAGTAATCTGGTCGAAGAAGCCGCACTGCCATTCGACAAGCGCCGTAATGGGCTCATTCTCGGTATGGGTGCAGCAGCATTCGTCGTCGAGCGAAAGAGCGAAGCAGAACAACGAGGCGTTCAACCAATTGCAGAATTGCTTGGTGCTAAGACAGCCAACTCTGCATACCACGGAACACGTCTCGATGTCGAACACGTTGCAGAAACAGTCGATACCTTTGTTGGAGAAATGGAACAGAAGTGGGGTCTTAATCGTCATCAAATGGCAAAAGAACTCGTGTTCTATTCTCATGAAACGTACACACCCGCTCGCGGAGGCAGTGCCCAAAGTGAAGTGCGAGCACTTCGAAAGACCTTTGGAGATAGCACTGATCAGATGGTTATTGCCAATACGAAAGGATTCACAGGACACCCTATGGGTGTTGGAATTGAAGATGCAAGTATGTTTTATGGGCTATTGAACAAGAGAATCCCGCCTATTGCGAATCACAAAGTCCTGGATGAAGAACTCGGAAATCTGAATCTTTCAAAGGGTGGAGATTACTCTGAACTGAAATATGGCATGCGCTTTGCTGCTGGATTCGGTTCACAGATTGGACTTTCTATGGTTCGTTCATGGCCTATTGTTGGGGAACGGATTGATGGGAAACGCCTGCTCTCATGGTGCCGTAATCTTGCAGATAATGATGATATTCAATTACGTGTTCTTGATAATAAGTTGGTTGCCTATGTCGATGGAGATAACAATCTCCACGGAGGAATTCAAGGAGATGTGTACGAAGTGACTGCTCCATTTGAAGGACTTCCAACAGAAGTGGAAACGCCTCTAGAACAACCAGCACGGAAGGTCGAAGTCACACCCGTTGCTGAACCAACACCGATTTCAAAGGCACCAAGTACACCTGCTCCAGCAGCAAGCGGAGATATGGTACAAACTGTCATTGATGTCGTTGTGAAACACACTGGATACCCCGCAGACTTTGTAGAACTTGATCAAGACCTGGAAGGTGAACTCGGTATTGATACTGTCAAACAGGCAGAAATCATGGTCGATATTCGACAACATTTCTCCCTCCCAGTGGATGAAACATTCGTTCTCTCAGACCACCCTACGTTGAATCATATGATTGGTTACATTCAGAAGATGCAAGGTGGCGAAGCACCAGTCATTGTTGCTCAACAAAAGGTATCGGCACCAGTCCCTGAACCGGTACCTGTGCCAGTCGCAGAACCAGTTGTTCAGGCAACAGTTCCAGCGAGTTCAGATGCAGAAATGACGCAACAAGTGATTGATGTGGTCGTTAAGCATACTGGCTACCCTGCTGATTTTATTGAATTAGATCAGGATTTGGAAGGTGAACTTGGCATTGATACGGTTAAGCAAGCCGAGATCATGGTCGATATCAGAACGTTGTTCGCATTACCAGTCGACGAAGACTTCCTCCTTTCCGATCATCCAACATTGAATCACATGATTGGCTATATTGTGAAGATGAAGGGAGGCGCTCCGGTTTCTTCATCAACCCCACAAGCAGTTCCAGAAGCAACACTAATGGTTCCTGAAATATCTGCTGCAGTCTCACAACCAGCACCACTTGTTCAAGATGCTAACATAGAATCTTCTCTCATCGAGGTCGTTGTGAAGCATACAGGTTATCCTGCAGACTTCATTGAAATGGATCAGGACTTGGAAGGTGAACTTGGAATTGATACAGTCAAACAAGCTGAAATTATGGTTGATGTAAGGGAAATATTCTCTCTTCCAGTGGATGAAGATTTCTTGCTCTCTGATCACCCAACACTGAATCACTTTGTTGGGTATATTGTGAAGATGAAAGGTGGGCAACCAGAGGAACAAGCGTCTGAGCCTACTGCAGATACATCGATCCAAGAACCTGCTCCAGCATTGTCAACTTCTGAACCTCAAGATTGCCGACGTTGGCAAGTTGAGGTTGAAGAGGCAGAAACAATTGCTGACAGCCTTTCTCTTGAAGGAACAATCGTTGTCACCGATGACGGATGGGGGATTGCAGAAGTCCTTTGCTCACGATTGGAAACCCGTGGCCTATCTACTATCCGTGTTGGATTTGAAGCAGGTATCCGTGATGTATCAATTCAAACTGAACAAGGCCGTACAGTACATCGAGGTGATCCAGGAAACAACGAACATCTTGAAGCGATTACTTCAGCCCTCTCCGACGTTCAATTAGCAGGAATCATTCATCTTGCACCAATGAAACT
>CALBJF010000403.1 GCA_937892665.1 uncultured euryarchaeote
AGTCCCATCCCTTACATTAACCCATCAAACGAAAACATCGTTTTCAGGAATGCATAACCCTGGAGGATTTACTGACGGAGATCGTGCTCTCTGTTTTCTCCAATCAATGGGTTTGGATCTAAGTCAAATCCAATGTCTCGGGTTTTCAACGCAAAAGGTTGGGATGTGGTCTGGGACCACAGATCCTGCTGCCAAGTTGGACAAATTGCAGTGGATGAATGAGGCTATGGTTCGTTTGGGAGTGGAACACCAACTCATTAACTATGATTGACGTGTTGATATTATGGAGACACGTAAAATTATCAATTATGGCACGTGGGTTTTTGCGCTTCTTATCATAAATATCATATGGGCAAGCGTGGCAAACAATGAGGCTTCTCAGGAACTTAACGACATCGACCATGAATTCCAAGCCAATCGTGAAGTCTCTCTTCAGCCAGTTTTTGGAAGCGAAGCAGATCTTCCAATTGAGATTCAATCAAATTTTGTTCACATCGACGATGCTTCAAGGATAGAAGATGTCTCATGGCAACTTGTCGATGAAGATGGGAAGGTTGTTCTCTCATGGAGTGGTCAAACCAATGAGTTTGTTTCCTTAGATGCTGAATTACCACCGGGTGAATATTTACTTGAAACAACCATTGGAGAAAACATTCTCGCAACTCAAACACTGGACGTTGCACCCTTTGCACCGATTGCAATTTGGGGACATCTTATACTCTCTATATTGCTTGTAGCAGTCGCTTTCGGTGAAGTAGGTATTCGAAAGATTATCTCCAAATACAACGAAAAAACAGTTGTCAAGGAAGACAAGCCGCGTGAATTCCGAAAAACTCGCGTCGGTATGCCCGAAGCGGATGAAGCAAATGATTCACCTTGGAGAGATCCAATCACTGAGTAATCACAAGAAATCCGAAAGCGACATCTGTCGCGCACGGTCGTTTTTGAACAGTGATTCAACGCTTCCTGCCAACCATTCCATGTTTTGACGAGTGTATGTATCCACGCCGTACGTATCCATCACGTGCTTTGTGACTTCGATATACTTTCGAACGGCTCCTTCTGAAACGGTTAGTGCGAGTTTTCCATTGCATTGCCCGCCTTCATTTCGAGCTACACCGTGCGCCGACAACCCTCTACCACCCACCTTCTCAGGTTGAATGCAATGGCCAGCCAATGGCATTCTTCGATATGAATTTCCACACTTCAAACACCGAATCTTTTGCCGCCCGTATGCATTGAGATTACCACGTAAATCAGGAAGGAAGTGAGAACGAATAACAGATGAGGCAACGGTTCTAGCATTGATTGCTCGTAATCGCTGGCAGAGATTCAGTTGCCCATTCATCTTGTCGATCATGGTCGCGAGTGTCTTGTAAGCCGAGAGGTCTGGACCTTCATCCATTCGTTCGCAATCGTGCGTATATCCATAACCACGTACTGCAGCAACAGTTCCGAGTCGTCGCTCGACGAAGTCCATGCTGTCAGCGATATCTTTTGGATGAGGTTGCGTCAATGTGGCTTCGTAGAACTGCCGTTCATAGAACCACGCAGAATCGACGTTCAGGGCTTCTTTATCGATTTCAGTCGGATTAAGACGCGTTGTTAACACGAGCGGAGCATCCATTTGACCACCACGATTTGCTGGCAAGATTTCACGGCTGAAGTTCAATAACCCGTCCATGAGCAGCATAATCGCATCTTCATCACCATCGCAATTGCGACGCTTTGCAGCATGGAATAATGGATGAGCATAGCCACCAGAACAATCCGCCCATCCAATGATTCGGGACAGAACGCCTCCTGATGTGTGCGGTGCAAGAGCGCAGATAAGTTGTCCAACAAGATCGTCCTTCGTCGTTGCGTTATAGTACGGATCCATCTTGTAATACTTGACCAGGACTTCATCGACAAATTGAGCAGTGCGGATGAAATAATCTGCTGCGTTCTTGGCAACAATGAAATCTTGAGGAAATAATTCCAACATCTGATCATCTCGTTCGAGAGGATTTCCTTCCCAATCATGGGTGTATCCAAGAGCGTGAAGTCGCTTCCAATCAACATAGATTTCCTTGGGTGTGAAGTGTGTTACAGGGACATCGCTCATATCGAAACGTATGGTTCCATCACGGAATACGGGGAGGTTGTACTTCGCACGAATAAGTCCCTTTTCGATGGCTTCAGGTGTCTGATTCTTGCTCTTTAGTTCCTTGACACATTTGACCTGAGGGGGTAATCGGGTCATACCGATACGCAATTGTGCATCTTCCAGAATAGCTTCGATTGGAACGCTCTGCACCTCTCCTCGGCGACGACTTTTGCTGGTTGATTCACGCATGTCGGTTCGACCTCCACATGTTTCTCCAATCTTCGGCAATCCATCTTTGTCAACAACACGGTGATGGCATGTGATGAATGGTGAATCTTTTCCGCATTTGGAACACAACCGCTTACCCATCTGAACTCGAATTGAACCTTTGCCAGCAGCATTTGCAATGAGTCGCTGATTGCCCCCTTCCAAAGCGATAGGGAAGAGCGTGTGTGAGCGAGGAGACATTTCACGTGGAGCTGATTTTTCAGGACGGCCCATTCGACAACCGATTCGTTGCGGTGCCGCATGCTCCCATCGCAAGGTAGACGATTCACGAATAAGAGGGAGAAGCCCATCCACTTCATGGTCATCATGCATGCGCTGAGATGCCTTGTATCGAGTTGCATTTTCAGGCCCTTTATCAGGAACCGATTCAGCTGCTTCTTTTCCGACTTGATCGGTTTCTGCAATACCCAAACCACGTTGACGGGCTTCGGTTTCTGCAGCGATTCGAATGGTTGAACGTTCCTTCTCAAGAGCGAATAGCCGAGCCTTCTCAGCACGAAGCACTGTATTGCAATCACGTAGTTCCAGAATGCGTTGATCTACACTGATTCCAAGGTCAATGAGTTGGTGGAGTTCCGACTTGCGAGTGGTGAAACCAAATCCATTGAGTAAAGCCTGCCAGCCACACGTTGCAACAATATCGTCCCCTTCATGATGATGAGGTATTCCAAGAAGGAGCAATGCTCCTTTGAGCAGACCATGTTGCATGAATGTCCATGCTTCAGGAAGCGTCTCTTGGAAGATTGGCTCCTCTGGAAGAAGATCATATCCAATGGATTGAAGTTCAGAAACAGGAGGAATTGATTCGGGTTGTAATTTGTCCATCTCAGTGGGATCCCACCCAGAAGCGGCTCCAGTAAAACGTAACCATTTCGAAGCACTGAATGGATTTTGAGGAGATGAATCAGGCATTTTACCAGCATCTTCCACTTTTCCTCTTTGAAATGATTTAAGCACGTTTGGAACCCATTCGAGTGGAAGATCGAGGAACCAAGGGTTGTGGGGTGGAGGTAAGGACGTTCGCCATCGTTCTGCAATTGCTGATGCCTGATTCCAATCAACAGTCATACGAGACAAGAACCGATGCCATCGTCGACGAACGTGAAACTGTTCAAAGGCACTTTCATAGGTTGCTAATCCAGGAACACCCTCTGGGG
>CALBJF010000404.1 GCA_937892665.1 uncultured euryarchaeote
TTGCAGAATCGAACTCTTGATGATTTATTGAATGAGGTGATTTGATGACATTCCTACACGACTTAAGCAATCGACTAGAAGAAAAGCGTGAAGAATTGACGAAATGGATGAACGAAAAGCGTTCCTCAATAGAGGTCCCAATTTACGGAAGCGTGGATGTCCGAGATGCGGGATGGAAAATAGCGGTTGTCGATGCCAATCAATTCCCTGCTGGTTTCAACAACACTTCGCATTCGGATTTACCCCATCTTACAAATCGCATTTCAGAACACATCAAACGAAATAATCCCAATTGTAAGTGGGTTCATATCTATCCCGAATCTCATACACGAAATCAAGGATATGTTGAGAATCTTCGAACGTTATGTAAATTGGTTGAATCAGCAGGATACCGATGTACTATCGGTAATCCCGAACTTGAAGGATTTGAATCACTCAATGGAATTCATGGCCCCCTTCCATTGAATCAAGTTGGGGTTATCGACGATGTTCTTATGGTAAATGGAAAACAACCGGACTTTATTTTGCTCAATAACGATCTTACTGACGAAGGTTTACAGGGGCTTTCTTCTCCTCATATATTGCCAAATCCACAAATGGGTTGGCATAATAGAAAGAAATCTATGCATTTTAAACATCTTCGCCCCCTAGTTGAAGAAGTAAGTGAAATAATTGGAATCGAACCATGGCACTTACTTTGTGATTCATTTGTCTCTGAGAATAAATGTTTGGAAAAAGAAACCTGCAGAGTAAAACTTGCTGAAGAGGTTGACGTATTCATCGCCGTTCTTTCAAAGCGATATCAATCTCTTGGTCTTGATAGAGAACCTGTTGTGTATGTGAAAAATAATCGTGGAACCTATGGCTTAGGTATTATGACTGTAACTTCAGGTCAGCAACTTCTCAACCTTTCAAATCGCAAGATGAAGAAACTAATGTATGGGAAAGGAACCACAGATGTTGAAGACTTCTTGATACAAGAAGGCGTTCCTACTCTGATGAAAACCGAAGAAGGATTCCCTGTAGAGCCAGTGGTCTATCTCGTCGATGGTGATGCCTCATCTTGGTTTTACAGAGTTAATGCAAAGCGAGATGATATTGGTAATCTAAATTCTCCGAGTGCACAATTTGTCACTTCTGATCAAGAGCCTGGATATATGACTCATGCACACAATTGGCATGCACTGGTTGCTGAAATCTCAATGCTCGCCATGGGACTTGAATTAGAAGCGATGAAAGCGTCATGATTCTGATAAAGGAGATGCCCGTAGCAGAGCCATGCGTCGTGAACTGCTCTACATCACGACCATCGCTATCGGTCTTTTTGTTTCAGCCACGTATGCCCAATGGCCAGTTGATATTTGGTGCCTTGGAACTTTTCTGTATCTATTCATCATAACCGATCGTAAAGAACGAATCGAAATGATTGCAGTGCTAGCATTTGCAACACCAATGGAATTGTTTTTCAGTGAAGTATGGTTGATTTATGAATATCAAAGAGGATTAATGCCCCTCTTTGTTCCAGTCGGTCATTACTTCCTGTTTGATTTAGGGCGTCGAGTGGCTAAGAGGATTCCTGAATCCTCTCCAGTTTATCTCATTCTTGCCCTCTTACCGCTTGTTCTCTATGGAGCTGTAAAAGGAACTGATACCTCGGCCGTCATCTTATTGATTCTCACGTTTGGCTTCATTCGTTGGGGCCCAGAGCCCCGTCTTTATGCTACAATGGTTTGGCTCGCCCTTGCGATGGAATTGTGGGGGACTTACCTCTGTAATTGGACATGGGCTTCTTCCGTACCATACACAGGATTGACGGCCTGGAATCCACCATTGTTGGTTGGAGCATTCTACTGCTTTGGAGACCTTCTTGTCAATCTGAGCGTTGCCAAGTTTGAAGGCCAACCCATTGGTCAGGTTGAACATGACGTCCTCGGATGACCTTAAGCGTCGTCGCGAAGAAGAGGCGAAGCGTATACGCTCCAGCCTTAATCGTCAGCGAGGTGTACAGCATTCATCCCTTAAGGGAGGCGAAACTGCTGTCGCCTTTGTCCAAGAATCATTGTGTATCGGCTGTGATCAATGCACAATCGTGTGTGATGATGATGCCATTGAAATGTACAAGATGGCGATGCGAAGCCCCTTACTCAATGTTGAAAGCAATCAAAAAGCGAAAATTATCAGAGATGCTTGTACTGGATGCAGACTATGTGTTCTCGCTTGTCCAACAGATGCAATCACAATGATCGACCGATGAGGAATGAAATATGTCAAAGAAAGGAAAAGAACCATCAGCACAACGTTTCGGTGGAGAGTTTGGACCATATCGAAAAGATGGCACGACAGGGGTATCGCTTGGTACGTTCAAGACGCTTGTTTGGACTTCCAACATTGGTGGGCTCGTGCTCTGCGTTATCGCTCTTGAACTGTTATTCGTTCAACAAGAATTCATGTGGGGATTGATCAGTCTCATCGCTGGAGTCATCATTGCTCTCTTCCCATCAAACTACGAAATCGTAGGGATGGATGAGGAAGGAACTCCTCCGACTGAAGATTAAATGCTTCAAGCTTCAACTTCACTGAGTGAAGGTTGAGCCAATTCGCTCTTCTTTGCATTAACTTCTCGAGCAAGGAAAGATACAACATCGAGAATCTCGATGTCTTCGTATCGCTCATCACCTTCAAACTTCAAGCACTCAAAGTGTGAAACACACTTTGGGCAAGACGTAAGCATAGTGTCAGCACCAGTGGACTTGATTTCTTCCATACGAGATACACGTAGAGCACGTGCATTCTCGTTGCATGACATCATACTGGAAACACCACAGCACATAGCGTCCTCTCCACTGTGTTCCATTTCGACGAGTTCGACACCTTCTACAGCATTGATTAGTTCACGTGGTTCATCATAGATTCCCATTTGGCGACCGAGTCGACATGGGTCGTGATAAGTAACTGTTGTAGCATCGGTTGAGAGTTCCATATCGAACCCACTTTCGATGAGATACTCTGTGGTGTGCATGACCTTGACACCTTCAAGTTCGTAATCTCGAGCGAATGTACGGAAACATTCAGCACATGATGAGACGAGTGTATCGATGCCTGATGCTTCAATCTTCTTTTGATTGTAGGCCTTGAGTTTATCAAATACTTCAGTAAGTCCTTGCCACTTTTGATCGTGACCACAACACTTCAAGAAATCACGGCCGAGGTATGATACATCATGACCCATTTCTTCGAAGAGTGTAAACGCAGCAGTTGTCGAATCTCCAAGATTCATATCTCCTTCGTTGACGTGAGAGAAGACCATCTCTTGGTCGAGATAGTCAACACATCCAGGGTAATAGCCAACGTTGGATGTGATTGGGTACTCTTCCACTGGGATGAAATCCTCGTTTGATGCTTCTTCAGCTTCTGCAGCCAAGACTGCTTGCAACACTGTGTGAGGGATTTCAGCAGCTGGACCGCCTACGATGAGGCTTCGACGAATGTCCACATAGGAATCGTAATTGACAAGTTGAGGACATGCATTTGTACAGGCAGTACATGTCAAACAGGAGTACATTGGTACACCATCGTCTTCATTGTTCCACGAATTGTAAATGATGTTGAGTTTGTCACCACCATTGAATAATCGAACTGGACAAGCGTCGTCACACAAATCGCAACCATAGCACTTGTTCATTTCGAATTCATATCCTCGTGCCATTGATCTCAAGACAACGACTACGATTGCACCAAATGTCAAACATGGGATGAACATTGCATAGGTGAGTTTTGCATCAAGTGCCTTCGGGTTGACGTGGTATGATGGATTGACAACATCGCTGTATGTTCCTGCAGATGCAGCTATTGTAGCGGTATCACTGAGATTGACAACAGTTCCAGCAAGTGGACCTGCATTACTGTCCCATAGGAGAAGTGGTTGATATGCACGAATTGAGAATGTCGTTTCGGTCATGATCGAGTTGTTCTGAGCAAGTGCTCCTGATGCTTGAAGACTGTATTCGTAGTTGTAAACACCTGGTTCAAGAGTAATCTCATCGCCTACACACTCGGAGAAGGAGGTCATGACCTTTCCATTCGCATTTGTGACGGTAAGTGAACTCGTGAGCATTGATGCAGTGTTGACGCCATCGATTTTACGCTCGCTTGTTCGATACTCACAGACGACGTCAGTTGTAAGTGAATCAACCGATTCATGATGTCCGTCTGGGAAGTTGTTTGCATCTTCTGTTACAGTGAATGTTCCAATCGATATGAAACCATCTCCGCCATAGAAGGATGTTGTTGTTCCGGCTGCGTTGAGGCCTTCTTCCGCAACTTGGTGATTATTTGCATCGCTAAAATCGATAATGACTTCTCGCGTTGGCTGATAAATTTGCCATTCAGTCCATGCAGAGGCTGGTACAATACCATCATCCGAATACCCACGATCGTCAGTGAACTCATTTACTTCATGCACTTGCACATCGGTTGGTTGTGTTCGCATTGCTTCGAGTTCAGGATAATAATCGTGCGTTAGCCCTTTGATAGTCAAAAGACCGCCTGCTTCCCAGAATCCGTTATCGTATGTGTCGAATGTTGCAACAGATGCTCCTGCGGAGACAATCAGTGCACCGATGATAAGTCGCTTTCCATGACCAGGAGTAAATCCAGAGCCCCAAGCTTTGACCATCACGTTTCGGGCAATGAAGTAAATAACAATCCACAACAGTAAACCCGTCAGAATCCATGGTACTGCATTGAAAATATCTGCCATCCAAGGCGCCCTTGTACCGCATAACAAATCTCCATGCGAGTCAAGTTTACAATAATCCGACCGATTTTTACCGTACAATTCGAGGAAGATGTTGATCGAGAAAACAGAGATGAACCAAATGTGTGCTAGATAGACTGCTCCTGCAGCGGCAAACCACGGGTCTTCGACAGGTCTCTTTTCACGTCCTCCGATTAGTGGCGGAAGCGTGAGGATGCCGATAGGAATTCCAGTTAGAGCAGCACCCCACCAAGCAGCGTTCCATGCGAATACAGGTTGGCCAACAATGTCGCCAATGAATCCTGTAGGAACCGTAAATTGAGGGAGATATTCTCCCCAACGCAAGTATCCATAGGAGAACAGAACGTACCAATCAGGGAATACGAACCCTGCTTGAGCGTATGGATCTGCAGCACCGTGAAGTGGTGGTGGAATTAACCACGCATAGAACAGAAGAACTGCAGCCATGAACGAAAAGAGAATCGTATCACGCAGTACTTCATGAGGCCAAAATCCGTGACCCATTCGTGTACGTGTTCGCTTCTCGCCAGCTTCTTCGAGTTTTGCTTTCTCATCCATATAGGATGTAGCTACTCTACCAAAATTTTCCATTAATCCCATTCATCTCCCTCCGTATCAATGCGGCTCCGCAATGCCTTGTACCCATACAATAAACAAGTGAATAATGATCAATGTGGTCACTATCACTGGCAGAATAAAGACGTGTATGAAATACATACGAGTTACGGTTCGAGGCGTCAGTGAAGA
>CALBJF010000405.1 GCA_937892665.1 uncultured euryarchaeote
ACCCGGACAAGCGGAACCTGAGAATCGCCTCGCGAATTGAGGGGACTTTTTGTTGCGGTTCCAAGAAGGCCCGTAGCGCCCACCATCGTGCAACTAATCGATTCGCAGTTGCTGATTCTACCGATTCAATCATTGAAATGTCAACTGTCGAATGAATGTGTTGGGCGCGGAACGGTTCTGTTTCAAGCAACGCTTCACACAGAAGAAGTTGAAGCGAGGCTTTGTAGAGCGGCTGTTTCAATTGTTCAGAAATTCGTTCAACTTCCTTGAGGTTTAGAGCAAATTCCATTGTGTTTGGTTTGGATGCTGCTATGGATGCTTTCGCGGATAGAAATTGGACAAGAGTGTCATGCTCGGAGGCTATTGAAATCAATTGATCTCGAAGGAAAGCAGCCCCAGAATAATCACCTTTGTGCAGGGCGATTGAATGCTTCATGACAACAAGAGAGGTAAGGATTATTTGGCGTATTGAAGGATCCTCTGGAGGAATAATATCTTGAGTCATCCGTTCTAAAATATTCAACTGTTCAGACCGATTTTCTTCAACAAGATCATCGAGTGCTCTTGAGACAACAGACAATTGAAGACGCAGTTTTTCATTCGGATCTTCAAAGGCTTGGTACGCTTTTTCAAAGGATTCAAGTGTCCCCTTTTTCCCTTCGAAGTGAGCGATTTGAAGACGGAGATGATCCAGATTTGAGTCATGTTCGGCTTGTGAAATATATTCTTTGGCTATTTCGAGTTCTGCTCGATTCAGAGCGTGTTGGGTTGCAAGTCCAATCAGCTCAACGTTCTCTGGTTGTAAGAGTACAGCTTCATCGAGAAGGGTTGCGAAAGAACCTGAACGTTCATGCATAAGGACAGTGGCTTGTTGAGACAACATCAAACCAATATCCTGTTCTCCACGTTGAATTCGATGATGAAATTCAGCGATTGCAGAAAAGGAATCGGTGTGTTGAGACCAATGTTCAATCGATTCAAGATGAAGTTTATCCAGTTCATCAACTGTTAGATTAGAACGACAAACGTTACGGACAAGATGTTGCATTTCCATCGACAAATCATTTGGTATCCATCGAAGCAAAGCATGTTCATCGAGGAGAGATACATCATCTGGATTAATCATTCGCTCTGCTGGAACGGGGAAAGGGAGCATGAGGAAAGGAGGGATTGCATCATGCACATCAGCGGAAACTTCGCCCAGAACGACTTGTTCCACATATGCTCGGACATCGTCACTTTCTTCCGGCAAAGGTGTAGAATCATCGTACATCAAGATTGCAAGAGGATGCCCTCCGAGCCGTTCAGCGATTTCGGTCCTCTTTTCATCATCCATCTCTTCACCAAGCAATTGTATTGCTTGCTTTGTTTCCAGAGGGCCAAGTGAAAGAACTGGCCCTTCTGTTGCGAATGGTTGAGGTTCTCTGCCAATGAGAACTGTTGGTACATTCATTTCTTCCAATGAAGAAAAGAATTGAGAAAAAGCATCTTTGT
Source organism: uncultured euryarchaeote (assembly GCA_937892665.1). Taxonomy (GTDB): domain Archaea; phylum Thermoplasmatota; class Poseidoniia; order Poseidoniales; family Poseidoniaceae; genus MGIIa-L2. The sequence goes on from CALBJF010000405.1 coordinate 1,495, forward strand.
GTCTGTCACTTACTGCGTGGATGTCATCGATGATGAGGACTGTTTCTGGTTGGTCGATGAAAAGAGAAACATAGGCTGATACATCAAGCATCGTCGAAATTTCAAAACCAAAGCGTTGCATCAGCATTGAAACGTCTGTATAGGCATCAATTCC
>CALBJF010000406.1 GCA_937892665.1 uncultured euryarchaeote
TACTCAGTTCTTGTAGTTCGTAATCAAATGGTACATGGTACGAACGTGAATTCCAGTTGCGCCGTTTCCAACCATTGTGTTGGTCTTAGCACCCCAGTATGTTCCTGCGATGTCCATGTGAGCCCATGTGATTTGTTCTCCATCCTTGTCGTAGTTACGATTTGGAACGAATTGCTTGAGGAAGGCAGCAGCTGTGTTTGCTCCACCATAACGACCAGCGCCAAGGTTGCGAGTATCTGCAATCTTTGAGTTGGTCATTTCCTTCTCGAATGCTGGAAGCAGAGGCATTGGCCAAGCCAATTCGTCAACTGCATTACCTGCTTCGTGAATCTTTGTTCTGAAGTCATCATCATTGGACCAGAGTCCAGTTGCTTCATGACCGAGAGCAACGACGCAAGCACCAGTTAGGGTTGCGAAGTCGATAATGAATTCAGGATCGAATTCTCCAGCCTTCCACAATCCGTCAGAAAGTACCAATCGACCCTCTGCATCCGTGTTGAGCACTTCAATGGTCTTGCCAGAGAGTGTTGTAATGACGTCTCCCGGGCGTTGAGCGTTTGCAGCAGGCATGTTCTCTGCCATGCATGTAATCGCCACGACCTTTCCTTCGTATCCAGTCGCAGCAAGAGCTTGCATGGTTCCAAAGACTGTTGCCGATCCACCCATGTCATACTTCATCTCATCCATGTTTGCACCTGGCTTGAGAGAAATACCACCAGTATCGAATGTGATACCCTTTCCAACAAGGAGAGGGCAACGACCGTCAATCTCATGATTCATCTCGTAGATGACCATACATGGTTTTCGAGAGGAACCCATACCAACTGCAACTAATCCGCCCATTCCAGCTTTTTTGGCTTGTTCATAGTTGATGATTGTAACTTTGACGTTATCGTAATCTTTTGCCCATTCCCATGCCATGTCTGCGAATGCTTCAGGATACATATCGTTTGGTGGACAGTTTCCAAGGTCTCGTGAAAGGTGGACGCCAGAAACGACGCCTTCGTGGATACTGATGAGTGCTTCAAGTTCAGTTTCTTGGTCTTCATCACAGGTGATGCGGACCAGAAGGTCGGCTTCATCATCTTCATCGTCCTTCATTTTGTAGTTGTCATAAGAGTAATCTCGAAGCATCATACCTTCGCCAAAGGCGCCCATGGAATCAACAGGGGCTCCTGAGAATCGAACTGTAAGGTCTGTACCATGTGCCTTCTTACGAGCAGCTACAACAGCGGCACCAGCTTTTCTGTAAGCATGAAGATCAGCGTCGTCTTCCTTACCAAGTCCAACAAGCATTGCCTTTCCACCTTCGCCACCAATTAGCGTCATTGTTGACTTTGCCTTTGCTTTGAAATCTCCATCGGCAAGAATACGATTTATTTGGCTCTTGAGAGCCACATGAAGCCCAGTTGCATGTGCTTCTGGGACTATTTCTGTGCCTTCGAAAAGAGGTAGGATAAGCGTTCCGTCGATGTTGTGGCTTGAACTGACATTAATTTTCATGGTTTCACCGGTTACTGCGAAGTACTTGGAGCACTTGAAACCTTGCGACCAACTATTAGCAAAAAACAAAGTTCACTCGTTATCTTGTTCATCTTTCTTGAACAGAGAAACAACAGCCAAGCAACCGATAATGGTGATTGGATTAAACAACCCATAACCGATAAGGAGATTAGAATCTTCGTTGTTTGTCGACAAGACTGCTTCTACATCAATCGATTCTGAGACCCAGCGTGCTGAGTCGATGACACGAATCTGATAGTATAATTGCCACGATCCGCCATCTTCCATCGAGAGATTGCTCGAATCGATTTCGACCAGAGAGGAATTCGTTGCATTTACCGAGAAGGAAGATGATGTCCATGTAACATCGCCATTTGAGGCGAGATATTGTAAGGTTGCATTTGAGGTGGATGCTTGTCCTTGGTTGCCTACATCGAGGGTAAGTGTATCTCCTGCAATATCGATTGCTCGAACATCCAAACGAGCTCTCCAGTACCACACATTATCGATGAGGTATCTCATGACGTCCATCTCTTCTCCCAATCGGTCGTTGAGGTTCTCAAAGGATCCTGGGACAAATTGTTCATCATCAGTTTCGAACGTGAATGTAGGATATCCCATGACCCCGTAGCCGTAATCTCTGCTCGTTCCACAATTTGGATACAATCCTTGATTTGCATTTTGAATCGGTATGCTCGAGATGTTCTCTTGGACATCCTCTCTGATTTGGTGGTACAATTCCCAATCAGAAGGCTGATCAGGCCACTTGCCCCACGGATAGAGCATAATCCAAACGCCAGTATGCATCGTGACATACAAATCAGCATCAGGAACGACTGTATTCATGTAATTCGAATTAGCAGACGTCTCAGCCTCACTGAAAGCACTGCTACCCGGTTGTGTCGTGGGGCATGTGTTCCAATAGTGGTCATAGTTTCGATTCAAGTCGACTTGGTTAATGTTCCATCGGGTATCGATGTCATTTCCATCTGGATTGAGCATAATCAATATGTGAATTTCAGTGTTTTGGAGGACTTCAATCGCTTCTTGATTGCCTTCAGCCCATCCGTTGATGTACCATTTTGCAGATAAATATGCCAGTGCAGTGCCGAGGTATTCGTTCCCATGATGGCCACCGTCAATGTAGACAATTTCTTTGATGCCTCCATCTGGCTTGGTCTCGTTCGACCAATCAGAGAGACGAACAACCCACAGGGATTTCCCTAGTTCAGATTCGCCAACACTTGTTACATCAACAATTTCGGGGTATTCGTCTGCCCAGTCGTTGACGTCGAGGGTTAATGTGGCCCATGTTAAGTGAATGTGACTGTCCAGTGGGTCTCCTGGCCACTCTTCTTCATCGGTTGAATCAGTTTGTGCACTGGCTATTGGAATACTTGCGAGGAACATGCACAGGACTAAACCTACAGCGACTCGCATGGGTTAACCAACCACCCTTCTGCCAAAAACGCTTTGATTGTACCTTCACCAATCGCTTGTGAAAGCATTTGGATTTGCAACCTTTTCAGATTCTCTTGTCCAAATAGTTCGACCGTCGGTTCCGTAAACGTCTGCAAATGGATCGATATCTTCTGGTTGGCGTTGTCGCTGCATGTAGGACTCCATACGCTCTTTGAGGTCTGGCTTAAATTTCCAATAGTGGATTCTCCATTCTCTTCCATCCCAGAGTGTTGTCTCTTCAGACTCTGTTGTGAGTAAATCATAGTCTTGGAACATGTAAAACAAGTTACGGTCTGTAGGTTCCAATGCATTATCGATAATTCGATTATAGAACCCAAAGAATCCTAATGCGTGTTCTGCCATTCCGGCAGCGACTTCAGCATCCATCTCTGTATCGATATGCTGTTGTATGGCTTGTGTCAGTGATTGCAGTGTCATTCCCATCGTTTTTCCCCCTCCCCGGACATTACTGTCCGAGAACACTATTGTATATTGGTCCCCGGACTATATTAACACATCGCCACTTTTTCATGAAACAAGGTGTCCTAGAGGTTTTTTGAGCCTTATTTTGAAGAAGTCTCAAGAACAGGAAACAGCGCGTTTGTCACAATGGAACCGTATGATGGCCACACTTTTTTGGGGCTCGAGCCCATAGAAAAGGATGTCGATATCGTTGTTCTT
>CALBJF010000407.1 GCA_937892665.1 uncultured euryarchaeote
GGCGTATTGCCTGGCGACAAAGTTGTTGTTGGTATGGGCTTGACAGACAGTTCACTCGCAGGAAATGAGATCACAGAAGCGTCTCATAATTTCTCCGTTGAAGATGATTCCAAACCACTTTCAAAAGATTCAGATGAACCGAAGAAGGCAGCAAAACCCCGTCGCCGTCCACGTCGAAAGGCTGAATCCACAAAGGAGACTGCAGATTGTGGAGCCTGTGGCGCAGTCATTGCGGCTGATGCAAACGAATGCCCGACCTGTGGTGCAAAGTTCGAATGAACGATGGAAATTGATTGAGAATAACGCCTGTCAGCACTCATAGGGTTCGTCATCGCTTTCGCTCGGTCCGATTTCACTTCATTCAGGCAAACTGTGAGACATGAATCTCACGTTTGAACACTTCCCTTTTCGGCGCACTTTTCATATTCTTGTGCATGCTGGGGGTGTCTATGCAGCAACGAACGCTCGCCGCTTTTGTCGCTTTGACAATGCTGCTTGTTTCGTCATCTGGATGCTTAGGCCTACTCCAAGGGAGGGAGTATATGGAGCACCTTCGAGACGATCCGAAAGAATCAGAATCTTTTACCCCTCTTTCAATTGAGCACACATTCGTAAACGTTCAGCAAGAAACCTGGGACGAAGATTTCCCGATCGACTCTTCAGTAACTGAGATTTCTGTTTATTTTAAAGCCGCTTTCTTCCTTTCTGATTTGACTGATGATTTTGCTCTCGAACCAAGATATGTTGATGTCATAATCAAGGATTCAAATGGAAATGAGATGTGGTCAAAGAGAACGACTACAACAGAAAGCACCCTTGAAGAAAAGATTGACCCTCAAGAGAATGGTAAATTCTTATCAGGGGATTGGAATGTATTCATTGAAGCAAGTGGAGGCGGTCTAGCAGGAATTGGAGAAGACAGTTTCCTGATGACAATAACCGTTACAAGAACCTGTATTGAGTTTCCACAAGCCGATGGCGAATGTATCACTCTGTGAACAGTGATTGTTCACAAGCATGTCTTCTGCTACAGTTTCTGCACTTTCCTTCACGTTCATGATTTCGTTTAGCACCGCCTTCGACCATGAGTTTCTGTATTTCCTTGATACTGGAAAACAGTGATTCCTTAGCATGCTGATCCCAAAAGACCTGATGCACGTCTTTTTCACCATACTTCAGAATGCCATATGGAGGAGATTTCTTTGTGTTTGTCTCAACAAGAGATACGTAAGCCAGAAGTTGTACACGATGGGATTGATGAGGCTTCTTTGGCACACGTCCAGTTTTTTGTTCGACTGGAATGAATTCACCATCAATAACGACGATCTGATCAGGTCTTCCTCTCAACCCAGTTTCTTCATCTCGAAGTAGTCCAGTAGATTCATCATCATCTGAATAGACTAACTGAGTGCCTTCTTCCAACCCAGCACGGTCTCTATTCTCAATCATTTCATTCTCCGCAAAGAGAGATTTTTGCAATTGCCAAGTTGCAAGAAATGTCCATACGAAAGCAGTAACAATCAGTATGAAACCTGCTTGACTTCGATTATCAGCAGCTGCTAAGGCAATTGCATGCAGACCTATGACAATGGTAGCCAACAAGAGTCCAGCTTCTGTTTTGCCTCCAGAAAGCCAACCTCCAAGGAACCCGATTGGATTCCATGTCGGTTTGAGCCCGGTCGATTCAAAGTTCTTTGATAATGATTCAATATCAGAAACAGTCGGTTCCATATTTAGCCAACCTCGCCATGGTAAAACGATCGATAGAATTGCGGCTGCTAGACAAGAAACAGACCACATGGATAGAATCTTGGCCATCTCAATCGGAGAATTCATCAAATCATCGATGTAGACAAAAGCAGCAGCATCAATCGCAAAAGCGATAATAATTCCAAACCACCATGTCCAGATGAGGAGTTCTCGTCGCAATTTAATGAGGGAAGCTTGGAATTCATTCATACCTTCATGAATTTGTTTGTGCTTCTTGATACCAGTGGTGATGGCTTCGCCCATGCCGGCTGCTCCTTCTTTGGCGAGTCGCCATGAAACAGGGCAGTACGTGTAGCGCTCGAGTTCACTCGCGCTCACGGGCAATGGTTTTCCATCCGAATCGATGTAAAACCCATCTGGGCCTTCACTTCCCCCTGCAAATATGACCCCCATAAATTCATTCTAACACTCATCCATCTTGATATCTTCCCATACAATCCCATCTTTTTAGGTGGGGAGATGCGGCGAAGCGGTTAAGAAGAGGCTTTAGGTCGGTTGCTTGCTGAGGCAACAACATGTCGGAAGAAACAAGTCTTTTGATTCCACTGGAACTATACGAAGAGACTGGTGTCAACATCGGTACAAAACAGAAGAGTGCGGACATGGGACGCTTCATTGACTCCGTCAATTCTGACGGACTTTACCTCCTAAATGTGAACGCTACAGATACCCGCATTCGCATCATCGCATCATTCCTGAACCAATATGACGCATCTCGAATCATGGTCGTCTCCGCACGACAATATGGACAGAGGCCAGCTCGTATGTTTGCAGAAGCAATCGGAGCACTCTCCGCAGTTGGACGTTTCATTCCTGGAAGCCTAACAAATCCAGCACTTCGTTCCTACAAAGAGCCAAACGTCTTGTTCGTAACAGATCCAGCATCTGACCAACAATCACTCCGTGAAGCAGTTAACACAGGTCTACCAATCGTTGGACTTGTCGATGCAAACAACAAGTTGCGAAACGTTGACGTTGCACTTCCTGCAAACAACAAGAGTCGTCACTCTCTCGCACTGATTTACTGGCTTCTCTCCAGAGAAGTGCTAAAACTTCGCGGCGAAACCACAGATGAGGCATGGGCAGAAGCAAATGACCTCGAAGAGTGGAAGTCAACGTTCTGATTCAGCCTTCGGCTGCAAGAAGTTCGAAATCGCTTCAGCGGATTCGTCTACATCTGATACATTATGCATCAGCGTTCGAACCGACTTTGCTCCAGGCAAACCCTTTGAGAATGCAATAGCATGTCGCTGCATGGATTGCTTAGCAAGCCCAGTTGTTTCCCGACAGAGTTCGACATAGCGATTCCAACACCATCTTCTGCTTGCAAATGCCTTTGCTGTTTCACCCATAAACTCCCATGTATCTTCATGCAACTGTACCCACGGTAATTCAGATTCATCCATCCAACCTAATCCTACTTTGATTCGTCCAAAAACATCAGGCCGCCCAATAGCAGCTCTCCCAACCATAAGTCCAGATGCATTTGTCAATTCAAGACACCGTTGAGCACTCTCAGCATCTGTAATGTCCCCATTGGCTACAACAGGGATGTCAACTGCATTCACTGCGACCTGTATTGTCTCCCAATCTGCAATACCAGAATAGCGTTGTCGCAGTGTACGTCCATGGATGCACAATCGCTGAGCGCCAACTTTTTCGAGAGATTGACAAATATCAATAGCATTGTTTGGCCCTTGTCCGGTTCCGAGACGCATTTTGGCTGTTACTGGTATGTCGATGGCATCAACAATCTGTTCGACCATCGAAACCAGTTTTTGCGGCTCACCCATTAATGCAGCACCGGCACAAATACTGGTGACTTTTGGAGCAGGACATCCAAAATTAAGATCGATAACATCCGCACTTTCCTGAAGCATTGATGCTGCAGTTACCATATCATCCATTTCTCCCCCAAATATTTGAGGAATAAATGGTGTCTCTCTCGGGTCAGATTCCATCTTTCTCCATGAAGTGGTTGCTTCACGGCTCAAGGCTGTACTATTGGTAAATTCCGTAATGGTGATGTCCGCACCACATTCTTTGGCTAATAGGCGATAAGGAAGATCTGAGACTCCAGCCATGGGAGCAAGATAGAGAGGTCTTTCTTCACCCGACCAAGGTTCGAAAATATCGAATCCAATCGTACTCATCATTCATCGCCTGTTGTCAACACTTCTTCGATCATGTCACCAACTCGTCGAATTCTTCGAAGAACTCGATCTAATCGAGCAATGACATTTTGTTTTGCTATGTCTGGTGACTCTCCAATCATTCTGTAGCCCAGAGGCAATCTCCCACCAAGTAAGTTCAGAAGTAGCATCTGATCAGTTGATGTGATATCATTCATCGCAGTTTCAACAAGTTCAATGGTCAGTTTACTCTTTGCTAAGGGCTTGAGTAATGATGCATGTTGTCCTTCAGGAATCAAGCGCATGAATCCTCCTTTCTTCAACATCCAGTCTTCTCCACGTCGTTGATGTTGGGCTATCATGGCCGACCAGAGTGCCATAGGGAGTCGATCAGTTCGAGGAATTCGTTCGATGAGTCCGCATGTTCTGAATCGTTCAAACATTCGTCCCAGACGAGCTTTTTGTCCAGGTATTGCCTCATCAGCATCATCCAATGAAATCGGTGTATCAGATTCAAGGAGCATCTTGAACAATCTTTCAGAGATTGAACCTTCCCGTAATTCATCTCCTGGGCGTTCACCTAACATTCCTAAATCGGCCATCCATTGAGTGAGGACGCTTGCTCCTCCTTCTTCGTTTGGTGGCCGATAATCAACGATTGCGAGTGTTAGAGGGAGTGCCGACTCTTCAGGTAATTCGTTAGGTAAACGGTTTCCTGTTCTGTTCCAAAATGAATCGATACGATCCATCTTCTGTTCAATCATTAGCCGGTATTGGGCAGAACAAAGTTCCAAGGCTTGCGTTAACCCTCCCCCTCGAAGCATGTAACGCCTCCAGCCTTTTCCTTCATTTGCGAAGGTAAGCAAACCAGAGTCGATTAATCGAGTGAGATGATGATTCAAAGCAGCAGGTGTCATTGCTAATTCATCAGCAAGCATTTGGGCATCCCATGAATCTCCTGGGTTTGGAAGAATATGATCTCGAAGCAGTCGATGTATTGGGGATGCTGAACCATAATCGGCAGTAGCTTCACCCTTTCTGCGAACAAAACAAAAAGACTCAACGAACCAACCAACTAATCGGTCAATCGAGCGGTCGCTCGTCGGCATTGGTATCTCGTCCAACCGTACATTGAGCATAGACCGTCACATTCACCGATGGTCTTTGAAGACTGTGCATCAATTGCTTTCTAGAAAGCGGTTATTGAACTCAACGTTGTCGTCCGTCTTCCCATTGATATCGTAATCGTTCAGGGCGTTGGAATGTTTCAGGCTCAATGTGAGGTCCTATCTCGAGACGATCTTGTCGAAGAATACCTCTGCGACGCAGCACCTTTACTGCAGAATGAACACTTGCTCGAGAACGCCCGATTCGGCGTGCAAGTTCTGCTTGCGTCCTTGGCGTCCCCTCTTCGAGAATGTCGTCAACAATTTGTCTTTGAACGGTAGACAAGCCAATTGGAAGGCTTGAAGCAACCATCTCCTGACTTGCAGTCATCGTTTGTAAGAGTTCAACTTGTGCAGGTCCTCCAGCAAAGTAACAGGTTCTTCCATTGACTGGCATGACTGTAATACTGCTTTCGTTCTGCAAAACATCAAGATGATGCCGTAGAGTGCCATTTGCAGCACTGAGTTCATGTTGAAGCTCACGATAACACAGACCTGGATGTCGCTCGAGTGTACGTAGAACACGTGTTCTAAACGGATGTTCGACATGTTGTTGTTTTGAAGCAACCCCACCAAAGGCGAATGCTGAGGCTGCTGATGCAGCCGCTACAACCCCGTGCGCTAATCCTGCAACACCGCCAGCAGCACCTGCGATTCCAGCAGCGAGCCATGGCCTCTGCCGAACCCATTGTGCCAGAAGTGCCATAGGTTTCGGTTTGCTTTTTGGTATCTTAAACCATCGTCTCTTTGAGTCTAAGCACCGATGATAGAACCCTTGTGGATTTTCATGAAGGCAACAAGCGGTGAAAGTAATCTCCCGCAGGTTTTCCCATGTTCTGAAAGGCGGTATGTGACTCGAATTGGCGGCCCTTCACTGACACTGCGAATAACGAGATCTTCCTCGACAAGGTAACGTAATTTGTCAGAAAGGGTTCGTGAAGAAATTCCTTTGAGGAGATGTTTCATCTCATTGAATCGACGGTCTCCGGCGATGTAAAGCGTTGAAAGAATCTCGATTGTCCAACGTGAACCAAAAACATCCAATGCTTCAACGGCAGCATCAACCTCCCAAGCGATATCGAATGGACCTTGAGTAGAATGGTCTGAAAGAAGTGTCCGAATCTGGCCACCAGTCTGGATTGTTTCACTGATTTTGTCGCTGATTGTCCTCAATTCGGTCGGCGGTAAAATCATTGGAGGTTCGGGCATATTTACTCGGAAACAATAGGTATACTTGATTTCTTTTCAACACTTAGCATCAAAACGTGAAAGCGCATGATTCATGAACGGTTTGCTGTTCGACTAAATCATGAAGGCTGTTGAGAACGTTGCAATCGTCGGTGCGGGGAACATGGGGTCTGGAATTGCCCAGAAAAGTGCTCAAGAAGCATTCAACGTCCAAATGGTTGACCGAGAGGAACAATATGTTGCGCGTGGCCGTTCAATTATCGAGAATTTCCTTTCAGAAGCCATTGAACGCCGTATTTTTTCACAGGCAGAAGTCGATGCAACATTGAATCGTATTACTGATGTCATTGGAGTTGAGAATACTGCAGTTGACACAGATCTCGTCATCGAAGCAGTCTTCGAAGATTTTGACATCAAAACAGCAGTCTTTTCAACACTCGACAAAGTCTGCGGAGAAGATACGATTCTTGCATCCAATACCTCATCCTTGTCAGTTAATGCTCTTGCTGAAGCGACTGGACGCCCTGATCGTTTTGTTGGTCTACATTTCTTTTATCATCCAGCTAAGAATAGACTTATCGAAGTCATTCCTGCTGAAACAACTTCGAAAGAAACTCTTGCTCGAACCGTTCAATATTGTAGAACACTCGGAAAAGTGGTCATCGTTTGTAAGGACAAACCAGGTTTCGTCGTCAATCGTTTCTTCGTTCCTTGGCTCAATGAAGCTTGTCTTCTTCTTGAAGAAGGAATTGCAAACGCAGCTCAAATCGATGCTATTTCTCGTAAGGCATTCCGAATAGGATTAGGTCCATTCGGTTTGATGAATTTGACAGGCCCTCCTATTGCCTTGCATTCCACTGATTATCTGGCAGAACAATTGAACATACCTCGATATGTAGGTGCACAGAATCTAAGAGACCTAGTTGGAAACAATGCAATGTGGCCAATTGAAGAAGACGATTCCTACAATGAAGAACAGTATACGATTGTCTCTGAGCGTCTCCTTGGCGTCGTATTTGGCGTTGCAGCACAAATCGTTGATGAAGACATTTGTTTGATGGAAGATGTAGACCGAGGTGCTAAAGTCGGACTTCGATGGGCTAAGGGTCCATTCGAACTCATGAATCGTCTCGGAGTTGCTGAGGCATACCGTATGGCTTCAGCCTATCAACAACTTACCGGAGACACATGGAACCTTCCAGAATTCTTCGAACAACAAACATCCAATTGGGAATTCTCCTATGTCGATCTCCATACAGAAGATGGAATTGCAACTATTACCATCAATCGTCCAGAAGCAATGAACGCTCTGAATGAAGTCGTTGTTGAACAATTGACACAAGCAGTTCAGACTGCTAATGCAGATGATGCAGTGACAACAATTGTCCTTGATGGTGCAGGAAAAGCCTTCGTCGCAGGAGCAGATGTCAAATTCTTTG
>CALBJF010000408.1 GCA_937892665.1 uncultured euryarchaeote
GGGTCTCCAAGAACAATTAAACCACGTTTCGCACGAGTAATAGCGACGTTTAATCGGCGACGATCGCTTAGGAAACCTACGTTTCCATCGGGATTCGAACGTACTGCTGAAAAGATAATCACTTCTTTTTCTCTTCCTTGATAGCCATCCACGCTATTGATTTCTAGACCAGCATAGCGTTGCCCTTGTTCACGTTCTTTCTTCGAATCGAAGATATCGCAAAGCGCCCGTACTTGTCCGCTGTAAGGTGTGATGATTCCAATTTGGTTTGGTGTGACATCACCAGGAACCAATAATTCCTGAACCAAGCCATAAATTCTTGCTGCTTCAGCGGGATTGCTCCTACTGCCCCCTTCTTCTTCTTGAATTTCCGAACCGGTGATTGGGATGAATGCGAATGGATGATCCCAGTCTGGCCACAATACGCCAGCAGGGGCAGGGCGCTCTTCTGCTGAACAGCCATCCTCGAGTTTGCCATCATAAAATCGAGCACTTGGAAATTCTCGAAGGACAGGGTGCATTCGATATTGTACTGTAAGCATATGTGATTTGATTCCAACATCGATTAATCTCTCGAAAAGAGAGCGACCTAAGCCGCCTTCCTGTGCCTCATTCGAAATGACAGTTGGTGGAAGTTGGCGGTGGTCTCCCACCAGAATGAGTTGTCTACATCCCTTGGAAATAGGAACCATCGAACTCGGTTCAATCGCCTGAGTCGCCTCATCCATGAGAACGATAGGGAAGCGGCGATGATCGAGAACCCGGTGCCCGGTTCCGATATTTGTTGAGCAAATGACTTGAGCATTGTCGAGTACAGAAGCAATCATTTCTTTCTCGAGACGGCGAATTTCCTTCTTATTGTATTGAATATCTCTGTGAGCTAAACCTTTTTCTCGGCCTTTGAGTTTTGACAATGCTCGTTGTACTTCATCCGTTTCTTCTCGTATAATCGCAATCTCATCTTGCTTAGGATGCTGCTCAAGTTGAGCATCAAGTGTCGCTTGTCGTAACGATTCTCGAACCTTGACCGGGCGTCCTGTTCGGACAGCTCGAATTCCAGCCTCAAGTAAGCCTTCGAGAAGATTATCGACAGCAACGTTCGATTCTGCTGTTGCTAGGATTGGGCCTCTTCCTTCACGGGCAAGTTGAGCCAGTGTGGCAACTGCTGTGTGGGTTTTACCCGTTCCCGGGGGCCCTTGGATAATGGTCAACTTTCGCTTCAAAGCAGCATCCATTGCCTCTTTTTGAGACGGGTTAAGCATGACATTCTTCGGTTCAACACGTTGAAATTTCCCTGATATTTTTGGCGGTGATGAGGCGCTATCTTCTGGATCATGGACTTGCCCTAGCAAGAGGTCTCTGAGTATTGTGCCACGATCTCCTTCAACTGAGTGGAACATCTCGAGTGCTTCTTGCATTCTATCGTGAGCAACTCGGTTTGCGCCCCGATCGAGTCGCCATGTTCCTTTCTTGAGATCCTTCGGCCGTTGAGTAACGACGATTTTGAGACGCGTTGGGCCTCGTTCGAGAACAATTCCTTCAATTGTTTTCTCACCAATCGGTTTTGTTCGACTAAGGACGACGATGTCTCCATGGGTGAATCGATGTTGCCCAATATGCTGCCGATCAGGGCGTTCGAATGTGAGGATAAAGTCGCCAAAAAGAGTCCCATTTGGCCTTCCTTTCATTCCGATTAATGCAAGACCTGAAGCCTGTAATCGATGATGTGACCATTTCGACCATCGTTCTTGAACAGACTTTGTCTCTTGATCCAATTCTTGTTCGAGTAATTTGGAAAAGTGATGGAAATGGTCTTGGCCTCGTCGCCAAATACCCTCTTCCTCGCCATCAATATCGAGTTCGATATCATCGTGGGCGCTGTTCATCCTTCGAACCCTCCCCTTTTCGCCCATAGGAGTTCCAACTCGTGAACACATTTCATCCTATGGCGAATGAAGCAAACCCCGGTCGAGGGATGGTGATGCTTAAACCACAAGTGCCTACCGTGAAAGTAGGGCGAGAGTATGTTTTGGAAGCGTAAAGACAAGAATGAGGCGGATGAAAATTCCTGCCCGTTCTGTGGCGTTTCAAATGCTATCGATGCAACGACATGCATCCAATGCTACTACGACTTAACCAAACCTGCACGTGACCAACATAATCCTGTTGAGACATCGGTCAAGAACGACCTCCTCAGCACGCTCATGGACGATGCCGATGATGGAGAAGAAGAGGAATACACTGTAGAGGCAGTTCTTGCCCTCGAGGATGTTACCGTTGATATTGATCAATACAGTGACGCTGAAGATTCGGACAACTTCTCATTCATCGAAAGTGAGGGCCCAACGCTTTCTGAAACTGTAGAATTTGAAAAGGCAGAAGATGTTGAGCTATCAACGGAAGATGCTCCTGAAATCGAAGAGCGATTTATTGTTCCTGAGTCAAACCCGCTCGATGAAGTCGAAGAGCCAGTTCACACCGGACAAGGACAATTATTCTCTGAAACATCAGGCGAGGAATCCGAAGTTGATTTCAGTGGAACCGTCGGACCAGACCCTGGAATTGTTCCTGATTTGCCTGATATGGATGACGAGGAGGCTCCGTTTGAAACTGTAGTCCTACCCGATCTACCTCTCGTCGAAGATGATGTTGTGCCAGAACTCCCTGCAGATGAAACTGAACTCCCTGAACTCCCTGAAGAAGAGGTTTCTGAAATTCAGCAAACTCCGATGTTGCCAGATGAGGAAGAAAATGTTCCTGAACTCCCTGACGATGATGTTGTGGAAT